>NZ_JBOICG010000489.1:0-6025 GCF_050739995.1 Pseudomonas sp.
GGAACAGGCTTACCTCACCGAACTGATGCTGAGCCCGGAAAGCGAACACCCATCGCCCGAAGAGCAGCAATTGATCCTCGAAGACCTCAAGGCCATCGACCGCCCGCTCGGCAAGCTGTCGAGCAAGGCCCGCGCCGCCTTCCTCTATAACCGCCTCGACGGCCTGGGCCATGCGGAAATTGCCCATCGCCTCGGCGTGTCGGTGCCTCGCGTACGCCAGTACCTGGCCCAGGGTATTCGCCAGTGCTACGTCGCCCTGTATGGCGAGCCGCTGTGACAAGTTCCAAACCGGTTTCGGCCCGTGTGCTGGATGCGGCGATCGCCTGGCAACTGTCCCTCGATTCGGGCGACGGCAGTGCAGTGGAACAGGAAGAATTCGCCAAGTGGCTGGCCAGCAATGAAGAACACGCCCGCGCTTGGCGCCAGTTGGGCATGCTCGACCAGCGTTTCAGCGCAGCCTCGGGCCCGGCACGGGCGGCGCTGCTGCAGTCGCGTCAGGGCATTCGCCAGCGTGTGCGCAAACTGGGTAGCGGCTTGGCGAGCATCGCGCTGGTAATTGGCCTTGCGTTGTTTGCCGGTGAGCGCTATGTACCGATCCACTATTGGCTGGCCGACCAACGTACCGCCACGGGCGAGCAGCGCACACTGAAACTGGCGGATGGCACATTGGTCAACCTCAACACCCACAGTGCCATCGACGTACGCTTTGATGAAAAACGCCGGCTGATTGTATTGCAGGAAGGCGAGATCCTGATCGAAACCGGCCATAACGATGCTCGACCTTTCTATGTGCAAACCCGCGACGGCAGCCTGCGGGCGCTGGGCACGCGGTTTATCGTCAAGCGCGAAGAGGGCGCCACGCGCCTGAGCGTGCTGCAGTCCGCCGTGGCCGCCCAGCCTGAAGCGCTGCATCAGGAACAGATTTTCAAGGAAGGCCAACAAGTACTGATGCGCAGCGACGGCCTCGGCCCATTGCTTGCCGTCACGCCTGCCACCGACGCCTGGACCCGCGGCATGCTGGTGGTCGACAACGCCCGCCTGGAGGATGTGGTCGAGGAACTCAGCCGTTATCGCACCGGCCACCTGGGGGTGGATAAAAATGTGGCTGACCT
The DNA here is from genome assembly GCF_050739995.1 of Pseudomonas sp. GTDB lineage: Bacteria > Pseudomonadota > Gammaproteobacteria > Pseudomonadales > Pseudomonadaceae > Aquipseudomonas. Next base: position 1,113 of record NZ_JBOICG010000489.1, read on the forward strand.
GCGGATCACCGGCAGTTTCCCGCTGCATGACACGACCCTGGCGTTGAATGCGCTGCTGCCGACGTTGCCGGTGCAGATCGAGCAGCGCACGCCGTGGTGGGTGACCGTCAGCGCCAAGCCTTAGGGGCTGTGGTGCCTGGGCTATGGCTATCGGGGGCAAGCCCCCTCCCACATTTATTGCATTCACACATTATGACTTGTGAACACAGTCTGGGTGGGAGCTGGCTTGCCAGCGATGAGGCCCTCAAGAACAGCCCAAGAAAATATTTTCATCCCGCCCTATCACTTTTCGATTCTCATCCGGCACCTAGGCAATTGAGAAATATTTCCATTCAGGAGCCGCCCTATGTCCCGCACGCTAGACACCTTGTTGCGCCCCAGCCTGTTAGCCCTGGCCATCGCCCTCAGCACCCCGCTGGCCAGCACCTCGCTGGTCGCCGCTGAGCAAGCGTCCAGCGTGCGCGCCTACAACCTGCCGGCTGCGCCGTTGGCCACCACCCTGAACCAGATCGCCAGCCAGGCCGGCCTGGCGCTGACGCTCAACCCAGCGCTGGCGTCAGGCAAGACCTCGGCACCGGTCAAAGGCCAGTTCGATGCCCAGGGTGCATTACATGAGGCATTGCGTGGGACCGGGCTGCAACTGGAGCAGAGCAGTGCGGGCACGTTTACGCTGGTACCGGTTCCGGAGGGCGTCGTGGCATTGCCAGAGACCAGCATCATTGCCCAGGGCAATACCGAAAGTGCATGGGGCCCCGTGACCGGCTACCTGGCGACGCGCACCGCCGCCGGCACCAAGACCGATACCGCACTGGTCGAAGCCCCGCGCTCGATTTCCGTGGCCACCCGTGAGCAAATGCAGGACCGCAACGTCCAGAACCTGGATGACGCGGTCAAGTACATGCCCGGCATCGTGTCCGCCAGCTATGGCAGCGACACCCGCTATGACTGGATGCGCGTTCGCGGTTTCGAACCGACTCAATTCCTCGACGGCCTGCCATTGCCCCGTGGTGTCTACGCCAACCCGAAAGCCGAAACCTGGAACCTCGACCGCCTCGCCCTGCTGCGTGGCCCGGCCTCGTCGGTATACGGCCAGACCCCGCCAGGCGGCCTGCTGGATATGGTCAGCCGCCGCCCCAGTGCGGAATCGAGCAACGCCATCCAGGTGCAATACGGCAGCGACAACTACCGCCAGATCAACTTCGCCAGCACCGGCAAGATCGATGATGAAGGCCAGTTCCTCTATGGGCTCAGCGGCGTGGTGCGGGATGCGGGCACCCAGGTCGATCACATCGACAACAAGCGCTACAACATCGCACCGAGCCTGACATGGAACATCGACACCGATACCAAGCTGACCCTGCTCTCGCAGTTCACCCGCGACGATACCGGCGCCACCAGCCAGTTCATGCCGATCCAGGGCACCAAGATCGACTCGCCGCTGGGCAAAGTGTCACATCATAAAAACCTGGGCGATCCAAACTACGAGTACTACGACCGCACCTACTACGCGTTGGGCTATGCCTTTGAACATCGCTTCAACGACACCTGGCAGTTCCATCAAAACCTGCGCTACACCAAGTCGGAGCTGGCCTTCCAGCAACTGACCGTGGGTTCCTTCGCCTACGCTCCGGCCGATGCAGACGGCAATATCAGCCGCTCCTCGACCAATGTGAACGAGAACATCGGCCAGTTCGCGGTGGACAACAATTTCCAGGCTGACTTCGCCACCGGCGACATCTCCCACACGCTGTTGCTGGGCCTGGATCACCAGCGCACCGATACGTCCTATCTGTCGATTTTCGGCACGGCCGGGACGATCAACATCTTCAACCCGATCAACACCCAGCCGGTCGAGCGCCCGGCGCGCTCCACGGCCTATTACGACTACAACCAGAAAACCGTCCAGACCGGCCTCTACGTCCAGGACCAGATGGCCTTGGACCAATGGCGCCTGACCCTGGGCGGGCGTGAAGACTGGGTGCACCAAGGCACCACCTACTTCAACAAGAACGATGCGACCAACACCGACCGCAGCAAGAACTTCAGTGGCAACGCTGCACTGAGCTACGTGTTCGACTCGGGTTTTGTGCCGTACCTGTCTTACGCCGAGTCGTTCCAACCCGCGAGCAACGCTGATGTCGACCCGCTCAAGTCGTTCAAGCCCACCGAAGGCAAACAGTGGGAACTGGGCATCAAGTACCAGCCGCCGGGTTCCAACACCCTGTTGAGTGCTGCGGTGTACGACCTGACCCAGAAGAACGTGCAGGTCACCAGCTTCCAGTCCGGTGGCGTGTCGGTCACCGACCAGACTGGAGAAGTGAAGGTCAAGGGCCTGGAGCTGGAAGCGGTGTCTGACGTGACCGAGAACCTCAAGGTCATCGCCGCCTACACCCTGGCCAAATCCGAAGTGCAAAAAGGCCAATACAAAGGCAATCGCCTGCAACTGATGCCCAACCAGCAAGCCTCATTGTGGACCGACTACACCTGGCACAGCGGCATGCTCGACGGTTTCGGCATCGGTTTCGGCGCGCGCTACACCGGCAACACTTATGGCGACCAGGCCAACACCTGGGCGGGCAAGGCGAATGCCTACACCGTGTTTGACGGCTCGGTGCACTACGATCTGGGCCGTCTGGATAACAGCTTGAAAGGTGCTTCGGTAAAACTGAACGCCACCAACCTGTTCAACAAGGACTACCTGTCCACCTGTGACGCCAACTATTGCTACTTCGGTGACCAACGCAGCGTGATCGCCAGTGCCACCTACCAGTGGTAATCGGCTGAGTTAACCCGCGGGCCGTCCTCAGGGGCGGCTTTGGCGTGTCTGAAGGCTAGAAAAATGAAAAGCAAAACCATCCGCCGCTGGTCCTTCATCCACACCTGGACCAGCCTGATCTGCACGGTGTTCCTGCTGCTGCTCGCCCTCACCGGCCTGCCGCTGGTGTTTCACCATGAGATCGACCACCTGCTGGGCAACGAACCGGAACTGCCGCAGATGCCCGCCGATACGCCGCAGCTGAATCTGGAGCAATTGGTCGCCAAGGCCCAGGCCCATCGCCCCGGCGACGCCATGCAATACCTGGCCTGGGATGAAGACGACAAGAACGGTGTGATCGCGATCATGGCCGCCACGGCCGGCACCGAACCCAACTCATCCCACACCTTCATGCTCGATGCTCGCACGGGCAAAGCCGTGGAAACCCCGGCGGCCAACGGCGGGCTGACGCTGTTCCTGCTGCGCCTGCATGTGGATATGTTCGCCGGGCTGCCGGGCAAGCTGCTGCTGGCGTTCATGGGCATTTTGTTCGTGGTGGCGATTGTCTCCGGCACGGTGCTGTACCTGCCTTTTATGCGCAGGTTGAAGTTCGCCACCGTGCGTCAGGACAAATCCACGCGTCTGCGCTGGCTCGACCTGCATAACCTGATCGGCGTGGTCACCCTGACCTGGGCGCTGGTGGTAGGCGTGACCGGTGTCATCAGCGCCTGCGCCGACCTGATCATCGCCGCCTGGCGCCAGGACAGCCTCAGCGCCATGATCGAACCGTACAAAAACGCCCCCCCGCTGACCCAGCGCGCACCCGCCACCGACTTGCTGACCATCGCCGCCAACGCTGCGCCCGGCATGGAGCCGGACTTTATCGCCTTCCCCGGCACGCGCTTTTCCAGCGAGCACCACTACGCCGTGTTCATGAAAGGCAGCACTCACCTGACTTCGCACCTGCTCACACCGGTGCTGATCGACGCCAGCAACCTGGCCGTCACCGCCATTGCCGAACGGCCGTGGTACATGGACGCCATGGGCATGTCGCAGCCGCTGCACTTCGGTGACTATGGCGGCCTGCCGATGAAGATCCTGTGGGCTGTGCTGGATGTGCTGACGATCATCGTGCTGGGCAGCGGGATTTACCTGTGGATCGTACGGCGCAAGGCGGCCAAATCATGAAGCCGCGCCAGTCGAGTTTCTGGAAGGTGTTTGGCATTCCACTGGGGATTGGCCTGCTCAGTGCCACCGGGTTGTTTGCGGCGTTGCTGGGGGATGGGCTGTGGGATTCGTTGAGTTGGGTGGGGCTGGGTATTCCGGCTGCCATTGGTATTTGGGCGTTGTTCAAACGGCGCGGCTGAAGAGGCTATCGGGGGCAAGCCCCCTCCCACATTTTGACCGTCTGCCCCCCCGATGAGGCCTTCAAAAACACCCTCAATGCCTCTAGGCTCTAGCCACTGCCCACATTGAGGAATGCCCATGTCCGCTCCCAGCACGACCTTGTTTCACAACCCCGCCTCGCCGTTCGTGCGTAAAGTTCGCGTCCTGCTGGCTGAAACCGGCCAACAGGACCGCGTTGCCTTGCATGGCTGCATGCCGACACCGGTCAATCCCGATGCGCAGCTGGTGCAAGACAACCCCGTGGGCAAGATCCCGGCCCTGCGTCTGGCCGATGGCTCGGTGTTGCACGACAGCCGGGTGATTCTCGATTACTTCGATCACCAGCACAGTGGCATCCCGCTGATCCCTCGCGACGGTGCAGCCCGCTGGCGCCGCCTGACCCTGGCCTCGCTGGCCGACGGCATCATGGATGCCGCCGTGCTGGTGCGTTACGAGACCGCCATGCGCCCGGCGGAAAAACACTGGGACCAATGGCTGGATGAGCAGCGCAACAAGATCCGTCGCGCCGTTGCCGAGCTGGAAGCCGAAGCCGTTGCCGAACTGACCAGCCGCTTCGACATCGCCGCCATCAGCGTTGCCTGCGCCCTGGGCTACCTCGACTTCCGCCACCCTGACCTGCAATGGCGGTTGGATAACCCGAAGCTTGCCCAGTGGTATGCCGAGGTCAGCCAGCGGCCTTCGATGCAGCAAACCCAACCACCACTCTAACGCTCGGCGCTATTCCCATGTGGGAGCGGGCTTGCTCGCGAAT
>NZ_JBOICG010000490.1:0-4782 GCF_050739995.1 Pseudomonas sp.
GTGTTTCAGTGAGACCGGGGTGTCTGGGTTTGGGGCGGCTTCGCCCCCCAGCGCGGGGCAAGCCCGCTCACTACAACAGATCCAAACGAACGTCTGTATCGGGTAGCAGTCTGATGTCAGGCCCAAGCACGGGTAGTCATACATCAGCGCCAAGTCAATGAGATTCTGGGTTTATTTATGTGCGCAAAAAACGCCCGATCTGACTGAAGGCCTTGTAAGTCGGGGCTTTCAGCCGTAAAAACTGGCTCTGTTCACAAGGTTATCCACAATTTGTGTGGATAACCTTTTCTGTCAGCTGGAACTGGAGTGACGAATGAAACCACCCTTCAATTTCACCCGCTTCCTGCCCATGGCTGCACGTCTGCTCGGGCGTGGCCGTTTGCCGACCTTGCTGTTTGCCGTGGCGGCCAAGGGCTCAAGCCAGGGTAATCGCCTGGGCAAGCTCAAGGACGATCTCAAGCTGCTTCAGGCCCTTTGCCTGGCCTACTGGAGGGGCGAATACCGGGCGATCAGCCCGAAGGCACTCATTTCGGTGGTGGCGGGGCTGATGTACTTCCTGAGCCCGATTGACGCGATCCCGGACTTTATCCCGGTATTCGGCATGCTGGATGACATCGCCGTGCTGGCATGGGTCATGAAGAGCCTGGATGGCGAGCTGAGCGCTTTTCGTGCCTGGCGCGATGCCCAGCGCCCAGAAAAGCTGGCGGTCGTTGAACGGCTGCCTGCGACGCCTGAGCTGCTGTCCCAGGAAAACCCGCAAAAAAACTGATGACGCTTATATCCCCCTGCGACCTTTGTGGCTGTTAGGATTACACTTCTAAGGAAAGAACTTACTTAGTAAGTGTTGTTATCCTACGGGGCAGTCATGGATATTCAGATCATTTCACGTAATGGCGAACCCGAGTATGCGGTGTTGCCATGGGACCAGTACCAGGCGCTGCTAAAAGCTGCCGGCCAGCAACAACCCGCACCGACTCCATCTTCTGCCACCCAGGTCGTTCCCGATCAGGCTTTGCGCCCGCTCGCCGACCTGCGCGCCCTGCGTGAGGGCAAGGGCTTGGCCATTGAGACCCTGGCCCGCACCGTGGGTATCAGCCCCTCGTATCTTGGATTGATTGAAAGTGGTGAACGCCAGCCGGATGCCGCCATCCGCCGCAGCCTGGCCTGGGAATTGGGCGTTGCAGGTTGGAGGGATGAATCTTGAGCCTACGTATCAGCCGTCAACACTGGGATGGGTTACTCAACGAACTGGATCAGGCGCGTCGCCAGCGCCATCTGCTGACTTACCGCGCGCTGCTGGAGCGCCTGCAATTTCCTACCCCGGCCATGCAAACTCTGGCTGCCGCCCTCGAACACCTGGCGGCGTTGGATGCCAAGGCTGAGCAGCCGTTGCGCAGCTCCCTGGTGATCAGCCAGGGCGCCAGCCGCTTGCCACGTACCGGTTTCTTTGAGTGTGTGGAGCGCCTGGGGCGCTTCAGCGGGCCATCCGATGGGGTGGCCGCCGCCTCGTGGCATGCCTCGGAAGTGGTGCGGGTGTTCGAATACGAGTACCCGGAATCCGCCGAGGCTTAAAGCGCCTGGGGCAGCCTGTCCAGGCTGTCGATCACATGGATGCTGTAGCCGGCCACATCCTTGGCATGGTGTTTGGCCTGGGAAGCCAGCTCTGCCAACTGGCTGGCATCCAGTTGTCCACACGCTTGTGGATACAGATGCACCACGCCGATGGACAGCGACAGCAGCGCAAACTCCTGGCGTACACCCTGGCGGTTCAATGCCACGAAGCAACCGGCGTCGAGGTGCTCGGCGCGGTAGAAACGCCGGCATTGGGTATGGAAATCATCCAGCAACTGGTTGAGCCGCTTGCGCCAGTCCTGCGGGCCGAGCACCAGCAAAAAGTCATCACCGCCAATATGCCCGACAAAGTCGCGGCTGGGGTCGATCCGATCGTTCAGGCACTGCGCCAGGCACAACAACACCTCATCTCCGCGCCCGTAGCCGTAGATATCATTGAACGGCTTGAAACTGTCGATATCCACGTAGCAGATCACCGATTCGCGCTGTTGCTGCAGCAATCGTGTCAGGCACTGCTGGATTGGCACGTTGCCCGGTAGCAGGGTCAGCGGGTTTGCATAGCGCGCCTGTTGGATTTTCAGTTCGGTGATCAGCTTGAGCACATCGATCACCCGGCCCAGGCCCAAGTAATCCCCGTTGAGCGTGATGATGAAATCTTCTTCGATGCGTTGTCGTGCACGGCTGGTCAGCAAGCGGCTGACTTGCTGAAGCGATTGGCTCAGTTCCACGGCCAGGAAGTCATCGCTCATCAAGCGGCTGATGGGCTTGCGCGCAAACAGGTCAGTGGCAAAGGGCTTGAGCAACGCGTCGGACAACGAGTGTCGATGCACAATGCCCACCGGGTGGCCACGCCGGTCCAGCACGGCCAGCGAGTTGAGGTTGGCTTGGCGGCGGAATGACTCCAGCACCTGGGCGGTAGCGGTGTCCTGGTCCACCGCCGGCTGTTCGTTGAGCAGGGCGCTGAGATCGCTGCCTTCTTCATTGAGGGCGATGTTGGCGTTGTCTTGCTTGGGCAGCATCAAGCGCGCTTCCTGCGGCGGGTGTTCCTGCGGGCGGCAGAGCAGATAGCCCTGGACCAGATCGACGCCCATCTCAGTCAACACCGCCAACTCCTCAGGCAATTCGATGCCTTCGGCAATGACCTGGGCGCGGGACGCCTTGGCGATTTGCAGGATGGAGCCGACGAACTCGCGCTTGAGCGCGTCCTGGTGGATACCGTCGATGAAGTGTCGGTCGATCTTCACGTAATCCGGGCGCAGTTCTGACCATAGGCGCAGGCTGGAATACCCGGCCCCCAAGTCATCCAAGGCAATTGAAAAACCCATGTTGCGGTAATGATGCAGGGCGGTTTGCAGCAGTTCGAAATCGTCGGTGGGGGTCTGCTCGGTCAGTTCGATCACTACCTGGCTCGGCGGAATGCCGTAGTCGCGCAGCAGTTGCAGGGTGCGCCCTGGCTGGTGCGCGGTCTCCATCAGGGATTCCGGAGAGACATTGAGAAACAGCTTGCCCGGCAGCTTCTGTTCACTGAAGCGCCGACAGGCGCTTTCGCGGCAGGCTATTTCCAGTTCGCTCAAGCGTCCGGCCTGGTTCGCCACGCAGAACAGCGCGACGGGGGAATGCAGTGGGCTGTTGGACGGGCCGCGACTGAGGGCTTCGTAGCCGAGGATGCGCCGTTCAGACAGACAAATGATGGGTTGGAACAGGCTGTGCAAACTGCCTTGAGCCAGGATAGAGCCCAATGCATTCAGCTGTTCGGTCATGGTCATGGCGATCTCGATCGAAAAAAAAGGACCGCTGGCGTGACGCCAGCGGTCCTTCATTTCACGACAGAATGATGTCTATATGATGACACTCCGAGGAGCGTTCACATTAAGTTGCCATCATTTACTGCTTGGCCACCTGCTTGCTGAGCTTGAGGTAGTCCAGCAGGATTCGGCCGGTTTCGGCCAGGTAGGCATCGTCTTCCGGTTTGGTTTTTTCCGCTTCGGCCGGCAGTGCATCTTCATCTTCTTTCTTCAGTTCCTTGAGCGGGTCTTCGCCTTTGGCCTTGCGGCGAGCGTTTTCCAGCACCAGTTGCTGATTCTCGATGTCGGTGTGCTGCGCACGGCGATCCGCCTCGTTGAGGCTGACGGTTTTCTCTTCCATCAGCTTCTTGGCGAGGGCCAGTTTGTCGCGGATGAACACGAACTCGGCATCCTTGGCGGAGCGAGCAGCATGATCAGCCTTCAGCTGTGCCAGGAACGGTTTGAACGGGTCCGACGCCGGCTTGATCGCAGGGCGGATGGTGTCCCACGGCATGGCTTCAGGCAGGGCGCTCTCGCCGATTTCCTTGGTGTCGATGATCGACGGGAAGTCGACATCCGGCAGTACGCCCTGATGCTGGGTACTTTGACCGGAAACCCGGTAGAACTTGGCCAGGGTCAGTTTCAGTTCGCCATGGTTCAGCGGCTGAATGGTCTGCACCGTGCCTTTACCGAAGGTCTGGCCGCCGATGATCATCGCACGGTGATAGTCCTGCATGGCGCCGGCGAAAATCTCCGAGGCCGACGCCGAGAGACGGTTGACCAGCAACGCCATCGGCCCTTTGTAGAAGGCGCCCGGGTTCTCGTCTTCCAGCACGTCGACACGGCCATCGGCGTTGCGTACCAACACTGTCGGACCTTTGTCGATGAACAGGCTGGTCAGCTCGGTGGCTTCCTGCAGGGAACCGCCGCCGTTGTTGCGCAGGTCGATGACCACGCCGTCGACTTTGTCTTTCTGCAGTTCTGTCAGGATTTTCTTAACGTCGCGGGTGGTGCTCTTGTAGTCCGGATCACCGGCACGGAAGGCCTTGAAGTCCAGGTAGAAGGCCGGGATTTCAATCACACCCAGCTTGTAATCCTTGCCATCCTGCTTGAGGTTGAGGATTTTCTTCTGCACGGCCTGGTCTTCGAGCTTCACCGCTTCGCGGGTGATCGACACGATCTTGCTGGTCTGGTCGTTCGGTGCATTAGTGTGCGGAATCACTTCCAGGCGCACGACGCTGCCTTTTGGCCCTCGGATCAGCTTGACCACTTCGTCCAGGCGCCAGCCGACCACGTCGACCATCTCTTTGTCGGCCTGGGCCACACCGATGATCTTGTCGGCCGGGGCGACTTGCTTGGTCTTGTCGGCCGGACCTGCCGGTACCAGACGTACGATCTTGACCTGGTCATTGTCGCTTTGCAGGAC
>NZ_JBOICG010000491.1:0-4164 GCF_050739995.1 Pseudomonas sp.
TGCTGCTGACCTGGTTCGGCCAGTTCATGACCGAACCACGCTACCCTGAACTGGTAGCCGGTGAGGAACTGGGCGAAGAAAACTTCATCAGCGCCCTGCAAGACGGCGCGATCCTGGTGCGCAATCCAAGCGCACGCATGGCCTGGTCTGAAGTGGACGACGACGTCCTGCTGTTCGCCAGCGGTCAGAGCCGTTACCTGCCAGGCAAACTGCGCGAGCTGTTGAAACTGGTGTGCTCGGCCGATGCGCTGCACAGCGAAAATCTAGGCGAATGGCTCGCCGACGAAGACGGTCGCGACCTGCTGTGCGAACTGGTCAAGCAAGGAAGCCTGGGGTTTGCCGATGAATAAGATTCACGTAAGTGTCGCGGACTGGCAAAAGGATATCGCTGAGATTCGGCGCATTCGTGAAGCGGTATTTATCGCCGAACAATCGGTTCCACCTGAGCTGGAGTGGGACGCTGACGACGCCGACGCGGTGCATTTCCTTGCATTCGAAGGCGACTTCCCCATCGGCACTGCGCGCCTGCTGCCCAGCGGCGAGATCGGGCGTGTGTCGGTGCTCAAGGACTGGCGCGGGCTCAAGGTTGGCGACAAGCTGATGGAAGCAGTGATTGGTGTGGCCGAGAAACGCGGCCAGACCAGGCAGTTCCTCAGTGCGCAGGTCTATGCAGCCCCCTTCTATGAGCGATTGGGCTTCAAGATCGTCAGTGATGAATTCCTGGAAGTCGGGATTCCGCACGTCGATATGGTGCGCGAGGGCTGAGCTGTCTCGTTCGGGAGCAAGCCCCCTCCCACATTTGACCGCATTTCAAAGGATGTACTCGGTCAAGTGTGGGAGGGGGCTTGCTCCCGATAGCTATTTCAGCAACACCTCAAAATGCCCTGCACTGCCAGGGCATTTTGCCGTCTACGATTCAATTTGCGACCCGCCAGGCCGACAAACTGGCACTATCCAGCCTAAATGACTCGCAGAGATAACGGACATGTCCCTACGCACCCTACTCGCAGCCCTCCTGCTGACCGCCAGCGTCTCAGCCATGGCCGACACCGAAGTCGTCAACCTGAGCAACCGCACCAGCGCCGACCTCCTGCCCGTGGCGCAGAATTTCATCGGCAAGGACGGCACCGTCAGCGCCTACGGCAACCAGCTTATCGTTAAAGCGGACCCCGGCAAGATCCAAGACCTGCGCGCCCTGCTTGCGCAACTGGACACCCCCGCAAAACGCCTGCTGATCACCGTGGACACTAACGAGAACAATCAGCAGAACAGCGGCGACAGCCAAACCCGCATCATCAGCTACGGCACCGCCAGCCGCGACGGCGGAATCCAGCAGATCCAGGCCAGCGAAGGCGTGCCCGCACTGATCCAGGTCGGCCAGAGCGTGCCATTGACCAGCACCCAGCAAGACAGCTACGGCCGCCTGCAAAACCAGACCCAGTATCGCAACGTCACCCAAGGCTTCTACGTCACCGCCAGCGTCACCGGCGAGACCGTGCACCTGGCCATCAGTACCAACCGTGACCGCATGAGCCAGGAGCGTCCCGATGTAGTGAATGTTCAGAGCACCGACACAACCGTCAGTGGGCGTCTGGGCGAATGGATCACCCTGGCCGGCATCAACCGTGAGACCCAGGCTGACAAATCCTCTACAACCCGCACGTACTCTACCCAGGGCCGCGATGACCTGACTTTGCGGGTCAAGGTCGACACCCTGAACTGAAGCACCGAAAACTGACTGACGAGTCGTATTAGACCAAAGATGTAGTGCCTTAAAAAAAGCACTACAAAACATTTGACGATCGAAAAAAGCCTGGGCATGATGGCCTCGCTCCCGCTAATCAGGGGCCCTGGCAAGGGCCTTCGGATCGTCGCTCCAAGCTACCCACCTGAGCCGATTCGTGTCTGTACCGCCCACAAGGTGTGTTTGACGAGGTTGCGACTGGAACGAAGTTGTCCCGAGGGACGGAAGCTAACCAGGTAACCCGGCTACACACTGATGGATCGTACCAAGGCCCACGACGCCCGAAGACCGTTCGCAGTTTGCCCTTACCTGCTCAACTCCCCTCTCGCCACTCGTTCATCCCGTCGCCTTCCCCGCCAAACCCGGCTTGACCACCTAAGCTTCTGGTCAGCGAGCAGCCAAAACCACGCACTTACTACGTGGCTGGCAAATGGAATTTTCCACCTAGACCTATGCGACGAGGTTTTTCCCCATGGCACTGACACGCGAACAGCAAATTGCAGCCCTTGAAAAAGACTGGGCTGAAAACCCACGCTGGAAAGGCGTGACCCGCGCTTATTCCGCTGCTGACGTCGTCCGCCTGCGTGGCTCGGTTCAACCTGAGCACACCTTTGCAAAACTCGGCGCCGAGAAGCTGTGGAAGCTGGTCACCCAAGGTGCCAAGCCTTCCTTCCGTCCCGACAAAGATTTCGTCAACTGCATGGGCGCCCTCACTGGCGGCCAGGCAGTCCAACAGGTAAAAGCCGGTATCCAGGCGATCTACCTGTCCGGCTGGCAAGTGGCAGCGGACAACAACTCCGCTGAATCCATGTACCCCGACCAGTCGCTGTACCCGGTGGATTCGGTTCCAACCGTGGTCAAGCGCATCAACAACTCGTTCCGCCGTGCCGACCAGATCCAATGGAAAGCCGGCAAGAACCCAGGCGACGAAGGCTACATCGACTACTTCGCACCGATCGTGGCTGACGCCGAGGCCGGTTTCGGCGGCGTGCTGAACGCCTACGAGTTGATGAAGAGCATGATCGAGGCTGGCGCTGCCGGTGTGCACTTCGAAGACCAGCTGGCCTCCGTGAAAAAATGCGGCCACATGGGCGGCAAGGTACTGGTTCCAACCCAGGAAGCCGTACAGAAACTGACCGCTGCCCGCCTGGCCGCTGACGTAGCCGGCACGCCGACTATCATCCTGGCGCGTACCGATGCCAACGCGGCTGACCTGCTGACTTCGGACTGCGACCCGTACGACCAGCCATTCGTGACCGGCGAGCGCACCCAGGAAGGTTTCTACAAGGTACGCGCCGGCCTGGACCAAGCGATTGCCCGTGGCTTGGCCTATGCACCGTACGCCGACCTGATCTGGTGCGAAACCGCCAAACCGGACCTGGAAGAAGCCCGTCGCTTTGCCGAAGCGATCAAGAAGGAATACCCGGACCAACTGCTGTCCTACAACTGCTCGCCTTCCTTCAACTGGAAGAAGAACCTGGACGACGCGACCATTGCCAAGTTCCAGCGCGAATTGTCCGCCATGGGCTACAAGCACCAGTTCATCACCCTGGCTGGCATTCACAACATGTGGCACAGCATGTTCAACCTGGCGCACGACTACGCCCGCAACGACATGACCGCCTACGTGAAGCTGCAGGAGCAGGAATTCGCTGACGCCGCCAAGGGTTACACCTTCGTGGCGCACCAGCAGGAAGTGGGCACCGGCTACTTCGACGACATGACCACCGTGATCCAGGGCGGCACTTCGTCTGTTACCGCGCTGACCGGCTCGACTGAAGAAGAACAGTTCCACTAAGCCGTATCGAGTGCACGGCCACTGCGGCCCCAAGGAAGACCTAACCGCAGTGCCGAATGATCTGACGCCCCGACTGGTTCGGGGCGTTTTTTTTTGCGCAGATAAATGCGCAGATCAAAATGTGGGAGCTTGCCTGCGATGGCGGCGGTGCACCAGTCACCCCATTCGTTTGCTGACATACCGCCATCGCGGGCAAGCCCGGCTCCCACAGGGATCGCGTCGAGCCGAAGGTTTTGTGCAAAACATTGATCCAGAGCGGTATTTGCACGAACCAAATCGGTTAAAAGATCCGCGCTGGCAACTAAGCGGTAATCTTGCAAGTAACGGCAACTTTCCTCGTCACACCACACACACCCGCTTAAAACCCGCCCAAACAATATTCATTATCATTTAGAGCATGAAAACTTCGTTACGGATTAAACAAAACATAATTGGTGAAAAGCTCGCTAATGCCCGCCCCACAAGGGCTACAGCCCCACGAAGGTGCACTATGTCCTTATTCCATCGAATAATTTCGCCCCAGGAATTTTACTTGCCCGGTGTTTAGCCATAAAATCACCGCGATTGATTGCAGTGCGACATATCGTCACTGCATCGTTACTTTTTCGAGCTCAGAGACCTT
>NZ_JBOICG010000492.1:0-1725 GCF_050739995.1 Pseudomonas sp.
GCTCACGGGTGAAAGTCATCCGTGGCGAGCGCGGGATCAACGATTTCTACGCCAGCCAGGGCGTGGGCTGGGAAACCGGCGACCTGCGCCTGTCGTTGTCCGGGCAACAGGATGATGGGTTTGACAGCGATGCCGTAGGGGCCGATCGCCGTGACGGCCGCCGCCTCAACCGGTTCAGCCTGGCGGTGAGCCAGACCCTGAACGCGCAGCAGAGCATCGACTGGCAATTGAACGCCAAGGAAGGGACCAACCAGCGCCCCTATACCTACACCCCGGTATTCGCCGGGATTACCGAAGGCGGCACCAATTCCGACGCCACCGCCAAGGACTATGCCGCCTCGTTGCGCTGGAACTTCGATTTCAATCCCGAGCACAGCCTGTACATCCAAGGCTCCGCCCAGCAATGGGACCGACGCCAGATCTGGAAAGCCTGCGATGCCAAGGTGTCGTTCAGCCCCGAGTTGACTCAACTGTGGCAGCTCAACCCCGACTATGCCGAACGGCTGGCGCGGCACATGGACACCTTCAGCCAGGGCAGCGCTCCCCCCGGCAGCGCCGCCGAACAAGCGCTAGCCAACCAGGTGCTGGACCAGTGGCGCAACGGCGCCAACCAGAGCGTATGCGGCGATATCGACCAGAGCACTCGGGAAAGTCGCTACGACCTGGAGATTCAAGACACACTGAGCCTGTCCGACAGCCTGCGCCTGGTCAGCGGCATGAACTATCGCTACGACCGCGCCGACTCCGACACCTATTTCAACGGCACCCTCGACGACACCACCTGGCGCCTGTTCGGTCATCTGGAGTGGCGTGCCAGCGAACATTGGCTGCTGCAAGGTGGCGCCATGTACGAAGACACCCACTTGAGCGGCAACTCGCTGACGCCACGGGTGGCGGTCAACTACTTGATCAACCCCCGCCACGGCCTGCGGGCGGTGTACTCCGAAGCCATCCGCTCACCAGACATGTTCGAGAACAACGTCAACTGGAGCTATCGCGTCACCAACCTCAGCTCCCCGGCCTACGGGCAGAATTCCGGGCAATATTTTGTGGTGACGCGCGGCCCGGGCAACCTCGATAAAGAGTTGATGCGCTCGCGAGAGCTGGGCTACAACGGCTTCTTTGCCGACCTCGGGCTGAATGTCGACGTGAAACTGTTCTACGACGAAATCACTGAGATGATCAGCTCACCGCTGCGCAACAATCAATACATAGCCAGCAATGCCAACAGTTCGCGGTTCACCGGTGCCGAATCGCAATTCGATTGGCGCATGAGCAACGCCGACCGCCTGCGGCTCACCTATGCTTACGTCGACGCCAGCGCCAGCAACCCACTGGACAAGGCACAGACCGCCCGTAACAGCGGCTCGGCCGGCTGGCTGCGTGAATGGGGACACGGCTGGTCCAGCGCGTTGTTCTACTACGGCGACGACGCACTCAACCAATATCGTTTCGAGCGGGTCGACCTGCGGGTGGCCAAGCGCATTGCCCTGGGCAAAGCCAACGTGGAGCTGGCCGGCATGTTGCAACAACGCCTCGACAACCAGCCCACCACCTGGGCCGATAACAATTACGACAGTCGTCATGTCCTCTACTTCAGCGCGGAGCTGGAATTCTGACATGGGCGATCAGTCACGGATGACCCTCTTCTTTTCCAGACTATGGCGACGCGGCCTGCTGTTGGCATGCTTGCTGCAGACGACCCCAGCCTGGAGCGCCGAAATC
>NZ_JBOICG010000493.1:0-2807 GCF_050739995.1 Pseudomonas sp.
TTGACTGACACTCCGTCTTCGCGGGCAAGCCCGCTCCAACATGTTGAGTTGTATTCCAGGTTTAGAACTTGGTTTGTACAGCCAGCTCGAATGTCCGCGGCGATCCCAGGTAATACGCCGGCGACACATGGGCAAACTCGGCATACACCTCATTGGTCAGGTTACGCACCCGGCCAGTCACCGAGGTATGGGCGTCCACCTTGTAGCGCAGGAATGTTCCGAACAACGTATAGGCCGGTACCGTGAGCGTATTGGCATTGTCCGCATACACCTCGGCAACGTACCGTGCGTCCACGCCGCCTTGCCAATCCTCGGCAAAATCATAAGTCAGCCACAGGTTGCCGACGCGCTTGGGCACGTTGGTCGGTGTGTTGCCCTTGCGCGATACCACGGCGCCGCTGGCGAGCTTCTCGTTGAAGTCATCGTACTCGGCGTCGACCCAGGCGAAGTTGCCTTCCGCCAGCAATTTGGGGGTGATGCGCAACGAACTGGCCAGCTCGATGCCTTTGGACGATTGCGCACCTACCGGAATGCTGTTGTTCGGGTCCAGCGGGTCGGTGACGGCGAAATCCTTGCGCTCGATCTTGTAGGCGGCGACCGTCGCCGAACCACGACCCTCCAGGTAGTCGAACTTGCTGCCCACTTCCCACTGCTTGCCGGTGGACACGTCGAACACTTGAGTGGTGGTCGATGGCTGCTCGGCCGCCGTGCTGTATTGCACATACACATTGGCCGACGGGATGAACTGGTAAGTCAGGCCCACGCGGCCTGTCAGTGGCTCCCAACTGCGTTTGAAGTGGCGTGGGTTGGTGGCGGTGATCTCACGGTGGTTGGTCACATCGAGGTCGATGGCGTCGTAGCGCAACCCTGTCAGCAGCGAGAGCTTATCGGTGAGGCCCAGGCGGTTTTCCACGAACAGTGCCTTGGTCGTCACCTCATTGGTCTTGTCCGGGATGAAACCGGGTTTTGTGCCTGGGATGTCATAGAAGTGCCCCGGGTCATAGTGATTCGGGTCGACCGTGCTCTTGCCCGGGACATTCAGTGGGTGGTTGGTGGTGCTGTTGACCTTGTATTCAAAGCCCCCGGACCACGTGGTGGACAGGCCGAAAAGGCTGTTGTCGTGACGCAGTTCGAACTGGTTGCCGCTCTGCTCACCCTGATGGCGTACTTGGTACGCGGTTGAGCGGTTCACCGCGCTGTTGTCGGCGTTGTATTGGTAAGTCTCCAGATTGCGATAGTCGCGCTGGCTGTCCAGGTGATAGAGGGTGTTTTTCAGCGTGGTGCTGTCATTGATCCGGTAATCGATGATCGAGCGCGCCCAGATTGTGCGCTGTTCGTAACGGCCATCGGCGACGTTGTAGTTGTTGAAGCGGTTGTGCCGGTCAATCTTCAATTCGCCGGCCTTGGGGTTGAGCACCGGTGTGCCCCAGTAGGGGCTGTCTTCATGTTCATCCTGGTATTCCAGCGCCAGGGTGTGAGACAAGTTGGGTGTCAGGTCGCTGAGCAAAGAAAACGCCACGCTCCAGGCATCGCGTTGATCGCGGTCGATGTAGCTGTGGTTGGTGTTACGGCTGACGTCCAGACGTGCGTAATGCTGCACCTCGGCGCCAGGTTCGGTCAGGGCGTGGTTGAGACCGAAGGCCATGCCGGCGGTGTCATAGCTGCCATAGGTGAGTTGGCCTTCGGCCGCCTGTTCTTCGCGGGTCGCCAGTTTGGTCACGTAGTTCAGCGAGCCACCTACGGACCCCGCACCGTTGATCAAGGAGGAGGGGCCGCCAACGAGTTCGACTCGGTCATAAATCCACGCGTCCACCGGTCGCGCCAAACCGGTCGCAACGTTAATGCCGTTGAACATCTGGGTGATCTGGCTGCTGGTAAAACCCCGATAGGACACAAACCCGCCAAACCCCGGCGGTGCACTGGCGTTCACACCGGGTAGGGTATTGGCCGCATCACGGAAGGTCTTGGCACCATGGCGCTCGATATCATTGCGATTGGCGATAGCCACCGACGCCGGGGTTTCCCGCACGCTCAAGCCCAGGCGCGACGCCATGCCGCTGGACTGGTCCAGGGCCAGGCCGGGTTCGGCGGTTTGTTCGCCATCGATGGTAGTCGGGGCCAGTTCAAGTGCCCAGCCACAGACAGGCAGGCAGCCGAACAGGCCCGCCAACAGGGGTAAATGTTTCATGGTTGAATCCTGAAATACTTAGCTTGAAAACAACGCACAGCTGCCCGTAATCCCCAATGGGAACGGTGGTCGGTGCAGATCAGAAAGCGAAAGTGTCAGGCGAGAACGGGAGGCGCGCGCGGGTGAGCCGTGGGCCAGGTGAAGCGGGCAGGGATATCAGCGGCGTGAACGACAGCCGGAGGTGGTGCATGGGGTTGTGGCAACACCGCCACATTCAAGCAGGTGTTGAGCGCAGGGCCCATGCCACCGCTGGAACATAGCGGGCATCCGAACGCCTTGGACAGCGTCGGCAAGTTCTCGTCCGTGGGGTTGGTCTGCGTGGGCGCCTGGGTACGCGGGTCCACCGTACAGAACTGACCGCCGATGCCGTTGAGCTGCATCCCCAGCATCTGCCCGTGGCCAATACTGCAGGCGAACACATTGAACAGGACGCAGCAGTAGAGCATCCAGGCAATGAGCGAGCGGTCGGTACGGGCGAGTTTCATGGGGCGGCACTTTACCATCAGCCGCCGACGAATTGCCTGCAAAAAATCTCAAGAGGGCTATCCTCTCTCGGACTTTTCCAAGGATATCCAGCCATGAGCTTTTTAGTCGCGCGATGGATCGTCGGGGTTTTTGG
>NZ_JBOICG010000494.1:0-3324 GCF_050739995.1 Pseudomonas sp.
CGGCAACCCGCGGGTTGTTACGGTCCACAGCCAACAGGTACTGGGTCAGGTCGTTGGAACCCACCGACAGGAAGTCCACCTGCCGCGCCAGCTCCTTGGCCTGGTACACCGCTGCCGGGATCTCGATCATCACGCCAATCGGCGGCATGGGTACGTCGGCACCTTCGTCGCGCACTTCGCCCCAGGCACGGTGAATCAGGTGCAATGCCTCTTCCAGCTCATGGGTGCCGGAGATCATCGGCAGCAGGATGCGCAGGTTGTTCAGGCCTTCGCTGGCCTTGAGCATGGCGCGGGTCTGCACGAGGAAAATTTCAGGATGGTCGAGGGTGACGCGAATGCCGCGCCAGCCAAGGAAGGGGTTGTCTTCCTTGATAGGGAAATACGACAGTGACTTGTCGCCGCCGATATCCAGGCTGCGCATCGTCACCGGCAACGGATGGAAGGCCTGCAGTTGCTCGCGATAAATCGCCAGCTGCTCCTTCTCACTCGGGAAACGCTGGTTGATCATGAACGGCACTTCGGTGCGGTACAGCCCCACGCCCTCGGCGCCACGCTGTTGCGCACGGGCCACGTCGGCCAACAGGCCGGTGTTGACCAGCAACGGCACACGATGACCGTCAAGGGTCACGCACGGCAGCTCGCGTAATGAATCTAGGCCCAGCGCCAGTTGTTTCTCTTCTTCCACCACCTCGCCGTATTGCTTGCGCAACACTTCGCTGGGGTTGGTGAAGACTTCACCGCGATGGCCATCGACGATCATGTCAATGCCATCGACCTTGGCGTAAGGCAGGTCCACCAGACCCATCACCGTCGGGATACCCATGGCCCGGGCCAGGATCGCAACGTGGGAGTTGCCCGAACCGAGTACCGAGACCAGGCCCACCAACTTGCCTTCCGGCACTTCGCCGAGCTGGGTCGCCGTCAGCTCTTCACTGACCAGAATGGTGTTATCGGGGAAAACCATATTGGTGCTGCGGTCTTCCTGCAGATAGGCCAGCAGGCGCCGACCAAGGTCGCGCACATCCGAGGCGCGCTCGCGCAGGTAGTCGTCATCCATCATTTCGAAGCGGTTGACGTGATCGGTGACCACCTGGCGCAACGCGCCCTGGGCCCACTGGCCGGTCTTGATCACGTTCTTGACTTCGTTACCCAGGGACGCGTCGTCGAGCATCATCTGGTACACGTCAAACAGTGCACGCTCTTCGGGGCGCAGTTGGGTCGCCAGTTTGGCCGACAGGTTGCGCATGTCGGCGCGCACGCCTTCCAGGGCGGTCTTGAACAGTTTGATTTCGGCGTCAATGTCTTTGACGGGCTTGTCCGGCACCACGTCCAGATCGGCCGGTGGCAGCATGACCACCGCCGTACCGACCGCAGCGCCCGGCGAACCCGGCACGCCGACGAACTTGGCTTCCTGGATGCCCTTGCCCTCGCGGCCCAGGCCGCGAATCGAACCGGTGGCCTCGGCGTGAGCGATAACCCCGGCGAGCTGCGCGCTCATGGTCACGAGGAAGGCTTCTTCACCCTCATCGAACTGGCGGCGCTCTTTCTGCTGGATAACCAACACGCCAACGACGCGGCGGTGGTGAATGATCGGTGCACCGAGGAACGAGGCGTAGCGCTCTTCACCGGTTTCGGCGAAGTAGCGGTAACGCGGGTGATCGGCCGCGTTTTCAAGGTTGAGGGGTTCTTCACGCGTCCCCACCAGGCCCACCAGACCTTCATTGGGCGCCATGCTGACCTTGCCGATGGAGCGCTTGTTCAAGCCTTCGGTGGCCATCAGCACAAACCGGTTGGTCTCGGGGTCCAGCAGGTAAACCGAGCAGACCTGGCTGCCCATGGCTTCCTTGACGCGCAACACAATAATCCCCAACGCCGCCTTGAGATCCTTGGCGGAGTTAACTTCCTGGACGATCTTGCGCAGCGTATTGAGCATGGCTCGGGGTCGAACTCCGTCGTCAGTCGCGCGCTAAAAGGCGCGGGGCAAGCTCTTTGAGAGCGCGACGATAAACCTCGCGCTTGAATGTCACCACCTGGCCCAACGGGTACCAATAGCTGACCCAACGCCAGCCATCGAACTCCGGTTTACCGGTCAAATCCATCCGCACCCGCTGCTCGTTGGAGATCAGGCGCAGGAGAAACCATTTCTGCTTCTGGCCGATGCACAGCGGTTGGCTGTGGGTACGCACCAGGCGTTGCGGCAAACGATAGCGCAACCAGCCACGGGTGCAGGCCAGAATTTGCACATCTTCGCGCTCAAGGCCGACTTCTTCATTCAACTCACGGTACAAGGCGTCTTCAGGGGTTTCGTCGGGGTTGATCCCGCCTTGAGGAAACTGCCAGGCATCTTGGTTGATTCGGCGAGCCCATAGCACCTGTCCGGCATCATTCGTAAGAATAATCCCGACATTAGGACGGAAACCATCGGGGTCGATCACGGCAACAACCTCGCAAACGCATGTCGCCGCATTGTTCCACAAAGGTTGTTCCAGCGGCAACGAGGCTTCTTACCTTATGTGCACTCTTGTGAAAAGACCGTATTCTGGACGCCTTTTTACAGACTTTTCAGCGAGTAACTGCAATGCGCCTGGCTTTATTCGACTTGGACAACACCCTCCTCGGCGGTGACAGCGATCACGCTTGGGGCGATTACCTGTGTGAACGCGGGATTCTCGACCCGGTGGCCTACAAGGCTCGCAACGACGAGTTCTACCAGGACTACCTGGCCGGCAAGCTCGACAACGCCGCCTACCTGAATTTCAGCCTGGAAATCCTCGGCCGTACCGACATGGCCCAGCTGGACGAATGGCATAACGATTTCATGCGCGACTGCATCGACGCACTGATGCTGCCACACGCCGCAGAACTGCTGGCCAAACACCGCGCCGCCGGCGACAAGCTGGTGATCATCACCGCCACCAACCGTTTCGTCACCGCGCCGATTGCCGCACGCCTTGGCGTTGAAACCCTGATCGCCACTGAATGCGAGATGGAAAATGGCCGCTACACCGGGCGCAGCACCGATATTCCGTGCTTTCGCGAAGGCAAGGTGACGCGCTTGAACCGCTGGCTGGAAGAAACCGGGCACAGCCTGGAAGACAGCTACTTTTATAGCGACTCGATGAATGATTTGCCGCTGCTGGAGCAGGTGGCCCACCCGGTGGCGGTGGACCCGGACCCGAATTTGCGGGCTGAGGCCGAAAAACGGGGTTGGCCGGTGATTACATTGCGTAGCTGATGACCTCTTCGCGAGCAAGCCCGCTCCCACACTCGACCGAGTTCCAACATGAGAATGAGGTCAGAATGTGGGAGCGGGCTTGCTCGCGA
>NZ_JBOICG010000495.1:0-1802 GCF_050739995.1 Pseudomonas sp.
GGCCCTTGCTGACCACACTTCAAAGAGGGTGCATTCATGTCCCAAGAATACGACTACATCATTGTGGGTGCCGGCTCCGCCGGTAACACCCTGGCGACCCGTCTGACCGAAGACGAAGGCGTCACCGTCCTGCTGCTGGAAGCCGGCGGCCCTGACTACCGCTTCGACTTCCGCACGCAAATGCCTGCGGCGTTGGCGTTCCCGCTGCAAGGCCGTCGCTACAACTGGGCCTACGAAACCGATCCAGAACCCCATATGGACGGCCGCCGTATGGAATGCGGTCGCGGCAAGGGCCTGGGTGGCTCTTCCCTGATCAACGGCATGTGCTACATCCGTGGCAACGCAATGGACTACGACGGCTGGGCAAAACTGCCAGGCCTGGAAAACTGGACATACCTCGACTGCCTGCCCTATTTCAGAAAAGCTGAAACCCGGGACATCGGCCCGAACGACTGGCACGGTGGCGATGGCCCGGTCAGCGTGACCACGCCAAAAGCCGGCAACAACCCGCTGTTCCACGCCATGGTTGAAGCCGGCGTGCAAGCCGGTTACCCACGTACCGAAGACTTGAACGGCTACCAGCAAGAAGGCTTCGGCCCGATGGACCGTACCGTCACGCCTAAAGGTCGTCGCGCCAGCACCGCGCGCGGTTACCTGGACACCGCCAAGAAGCGCTCCACCCTGACCATCGTCACCCACGCCCTCAGCGACAAAGTGCTGTTTGAAGGCAAGCGTGCCGTTGGCGTGCGCTACTTGATCGGCGCGGCCGAAGAGCGCGTTGAAGCCCGTGCACGCAAAGAAGTCATCGTGTGCAGTGGCGCCATCGGTTCTCCGCAACTGCTGCAACGCTCCGGCGTTGGCCCGGCCAAGCTCCTGGAAAGCCTCGATATCCCGGTGGTCCACGACCTGCCAGGCGTCGGCGAAAACCTGCAGGATCACCTTGAGCTGTACCTGCAATATGCGTGCACTCAACCGGTTTCGCTGTACCCGTCGCTGCTCTGGTACAACCAGCCGGCCATTGGTGCCGAGTGGCTGTTCAACGGCACCGGCATCGGCGCCAGCAACCAGTTCGAAGCGGGCGGTTTCATCCGTACCCGTGAAGAATTCGATTGGCCGAACATCCAGTATCACTTCCTGCCGGTAGCGATTAACTACAACGGCAGCAACGGCGTGAAAGAGCACGGCTTCCAGGCACACATGGGTTCCATGCGTTCGCCGAGCCGTGGTCGCATCCAGTTGAAGTCGAAGAACCCACGGGACTACCCGAGCATCCTCTTCAACTACATGGCCACCGAACAGGACTGGCAGGAATTCCGCGACGGCATCCGCCTGACCCGTGAAATCATGCAGCAGCCGGCATTGGACCAGTACCGTGGCCGCGAAATCAGCCCAGGTATTGAAGTGCAAACCGATGAGCAACTGGACAAGTTCATCCGTGAGCACGCCGAAACCGCGTTCCACCCGTCCTGCTCGTGCAAGATGGGCACCGACGACATGGCGGTCGTGGATGGCGAAGGCCGCGTGCATGGCATGCAGGGTCTGCGTGTGGTGGATGCGTCGATCATGCCGATCATCACCACTGGCAACCTGAACGCGCCAACGATCATGATCGCCGAGAAAATCGCCGACAAGATCCGTGGCCGCCAGCCGCTGCCGCGCAGCACCGCCGACTACTACGTCGCAGGCGGCGCGCCGGTGCGTGGCAAGCCGTTGCGTGAAGTGGGCCCTACTGCGCAGTAACTGATACACCGAGGTGTTCCCATCGGGGGCAAGCCCCCTCCCACACTTGATCGGGTTCACAC
>NZ_JBOICG010000496.1:0-26048 GCF_050739995.1 Pseudomonas sp.
AATCCCTGTGTTCTTCAGTTTTGCATCAACTCGCACAACGCCCTGACTTCATCCTCACTGAACAACCCCGCCGGATAGCGTTCAATCATCACGCTGCGTAGGTCTGCCTGCCTGGCCTGTCGCGAGCCGTTTGCCTTCAACCACAACGCCAGCGCATGGATCGCATCACCGTTGACCCGCGTCGGGTGGAACGGGCGCGTATAGATCAGGTTGATATCGGCATTCATTTCAGCGCTCTCTCCTACTGCGTGAGCGGCTAACTTACTCAAGGTTTGTGACAGAACTGCGCAGTCATCAACCTGGGTACGGTGCCAACACCGATACAAGAGCTGTGCCAATGTCCCGTGTTTATAGGCTTTTAAACACAAAAAAGCCCGCGACCTTGCTGGGCCGCGGGCTTGCTGTGAGCGTTATAAACGAGTAACGCTCAGATGTAACTCAAACGCTGTTACAACTGCACTCAGTTTTTGTGCGGCGCCGGCTGTTGTTGGGTCAGGCAATGGATATTGCCGCCACCCAGTAACAGTTCACGGCCCGGCACCATCACCACTTCATGTTGCGGGAACAGGTTCTGCAGGATTGCCTTGGCCTGGTTATCCATTGGGTCGTCAAAGCTCGGCGCAATGATGCCGCCGTTGACGATCAGGAAGTTGACGTAGGAGCCGGCCAACCGCACGGTCGGGTTACGTTCCTGGCTGCCGTCCACCGGGTCCACGCCCGCGCACTCTTCCTCGGTAGCGAACAGCGGCCCCGGGATCGGCATTTTATGCACGGTGAACGAGCGGCCCTGGGCGTCGGTGCTGCTTTGCAGCACATCCAACGCAGCGTGGCAGCGTGCGTAGTTCGGATCTTGCGGGTCATCGGTCCAAGCCAGCAACACTTCTCCCGGACGTACGTAGCAGCAGAAGTTATCCACATGGCCGTCGGTTTCGTCGTTGAACAGGCCGTCCGGCAACCAGATGATCTTATCCACAGCCAGATTGGCGCTCAGCACCGCCTCAATGGCCGCACGATCCAGGTGCGGATTGCGATTGCGGTTCAACAGGCATTCTTCGGTGGTGATCACCGTGCCTTCGCCATCGACATGGATCGAACCGCCTTCCAGCACAAACCCTTCGGTGCGATAGCGCGGCGCGCGTTCGATCTCAAGGATCTTGCCGCCCACCTGCGAGTCTCGGTTCCACGGCGCATACAAGCCGCCATCAAAACCACCCCAGGCGTTGAAATCCCAGTTCACCCCACGCACTTCGCCACTGTTGTTGATGACGAAGGTCGGACCGGTATCCCGCACCCAGGCGTCATCATTGGACATTTCCACCACACGGATATTGGGTACGTCCAAACGCGCACGAGCGTTTTCGTACTGCCCGGCAGAAACCGCGACAGTTACCGGTTCAAAACGCGCAATGGCCTTGGCCACCGCCACGTGAGCCGCCTGCGCCGGCTTGCCACCCAGGCGCCAGTTGTCCGGGCGCTCGGGCCAGATCATCCAGGTCTGGGTCTGTGGCGCCCATTCGGCAGGCATATAGAAGCCATCGGCGCGAGGTGTGCTGTGCAGGGTGGTCATGGCGTCAAGGACTCCGAATGGGGTAATGGCCGACTTTATAGCGGATAAAAATCGGCTTTAAAAGCGACAAAAAATCATAATTAGCAAAATTTACAACTTATAACCGATAACAATCGACTATCTACATGAGTTCATCCAATACCTTCGACAACATGTCGACAAAGAAATCTACGCTGCGTTTGGACGTGACCATCGGCGGCTTGATCTTCAGGATGTTGAGATAATCACCGGTCGGTTGCATGAAAATCCCCAGCTCCCGCAGACGGTCACACAAGAGTGCGGTCTCGGCAGTGGCGGGCTCCAAGGTCTGCCGGTCGCGTACCAATTCCAAGCCCAGATAGAAGCCGGAGCCATGAACGGCGCCTACCAACGGATGACGGTCAATCAGCTCCTCCAGCCGCGCCTTGAAATGCCCTCCCACTGTCTGGGCGTTTTCCCACAGCTTTTCTTCTTCCATTACATCCAACACTGCCATGCCAATGCGACAGCTGACCGGACTGCCCCCCGCCGACGAAAAGAAATAGCCCTCGGCCTCCAGCGCCTCGGCGATTTCCCGTCGGGTGATCACCGCCCCCAACGGCTGGCCGTTCCCCATGCCCTTGGCCATGGTGATGATGTCCGGCACCACGCCTTGCTCTTCAAAACCCCAGAAAAAATGCCCCATGCGGCCATAGCCCACCTGTACTTCATCGGCGATGCACACACCGCCCTGAGCCCGCACCAGGCCGTACACCTGCTGCAAATACCCCGGTGGCAGGGAGATACCCCCGGCATTGCCGTACACCGGCTCACAGATAAAACCCGCCAGTTGGCGCTTATTCGCAGCGATTTTCGCCAGGTTGTGCTCCACGCTTCGTACGTAATCCGGTGCACTGTCCGGCCCACGGAACTCACCGCGATAGGTGTTCGGCGCGGTCACCGGGTGCACCCAGTCAGGGCGACTGCTCAATGCCTGGGGGTTGTCGGCAATCGAGGTGGACACCGCATCCGCAGCCACTGACCAACCGTGATACGCCTCCAACACACTCAGCATGTCGCGCCCGCCGCTGAAGGCCCAGGCCAGGCGGATCGCCAGGTCGTTGGCCTCAGTGCCACTGTTGACCAGAAACACCCGGTCCATGCCCTCCGGCGCCAGCGCCAGCAAGCGCTCGGAAAACTCGGCAATCGCCGCGTAGTGAAACCGCGAGTTGGTGTTGAGCAGCGACCATTGCCGCGCCGCCACCGCCGCCATGCGCGGGTGGCCATGGCCCAGCACGGCCACATTGTTGAGCATGTCCAGGTAGGAACGGCCCTGCATGTCGATCAGATGGTTGCGCCAGCCTCGCTCGATACGCGGCGGGTCGACGTAATAATGCTTCTGCGAACGGGCGAAACTGGCGTCACGTCGCGCCAACAGGGCTTCGGGGTCCAGGTCCGGCTCAGCATCACACGCCAGCCCCAGCAAGGTGGCAGGTGACGGACAGAGCGCCTGCCACGTTGGCGCCCTGGACGGTGTGCAGAACAGTGGCGGCACAAGGTCTGCTCGGCACAACTGGACAGTGAGCGGGGCATGCACCTCACCCAGGATTTGCCCTTTGACCAATATCGAGCCAGGTTTCAACAGTGTTCTAACGCCCCATAAACGCAGGCTCCACGCTGCGTCATGCACGCACAATAAACCGTCGTCACCCTCACGTAATGTTCCGGCAAAAGGGGCCTCCACCACCGTGCCGTGGGGAAGGTGCAACTCCACATGAAGGGGAAACGTATCCGGCTCGGCGGCGCTGTCAGGACGCGTGCGCGATAACCGATACTGCCCATATCGGCTGGCTGCCAGCCCATGCACCGCCGCCGCCTCATCCAACAATCGCCGATCAATACCGGGCGTCTCCCAGTTACCCGCCTCGAAATGCGGGCTGAGTACGCCCAAGTCGATCAGCGCAAACTCACGCCCTACCAGGCCCGGTAGCAACGGGGCGAAGTCCTGGTCGGCAATCGGTGGCAACGCGTCACCGACGCTCCGCAGAATCGCGGCCTCCATCAGCTCGAACGGCACTGATGTCGCCACATGGAAGATTTCCCACTCGTGCTCGGCGTTTTTCAGCAAGTAAGCGTTCTGCGGGTCCAGGCGTTGTTGCTGTTCGCTGCTCAGCACCAGCACCGCCGCCCGGGCGACAATCAACGGCCATAGTACTTGCAGCTCTTCACGGTGCAACGGAGTGATCGCGTGGCAGGCCTGGATCGCCGGCAAGATGACGAACGGATCGCCGTCGGCATGGTGCAAGAGTGCCGCGCAGGTGACTGACAGGTCGGTAATGCGCCAGGTGTGGACCAGATCGCCGAAATCGATCACACCCTGGCATTGCCAATGCCGCTGGGCATCGCGCTGCCACACGACATTGTCATCGGTGATGTCCATATGCACCGCCTGCCAGGGCAGCCGTTGCGCCAAAGGCCGAATGAACTCATCGACCTGCTGGGCCACCTGCTCCAAAGTGGCACGGTGAGGCAAGTCTTCCAGGGTTGCCAGCAGGTGGGCGATCAGTTCCTGCGCATGACGCGGGTCCCACTGCAGGGTGCGCTCCAGGCCCGGGTGTTCGAAACCGACCAAGGCGCGGCTCATCCGCCCACACAACGCACCGAAGCCTGCAATCACCTCACGGCTCAAGTGTGGCAAGTCGGTCAAGGGCTGGCCGTCGATATACTCCAACAGCCGCAGATGCAGGGTTTGCCCGTCAACACTTACGGTCAGCAGCTCA
Source organism: Pseudomonas sp. (assembly GCF_050739995.1). Lineage (GTDB taxonomy): Bacteria > Pseudomonadota > Gammaproteobacteria > Pseudomonadales > Pseudomonadaceae > Aquipseudomonas. The sequence continues at coordinate 4,306 of NZ_JBOICG010000496.1, forward strand.
TCGCCGTTGAGCGCCCGGATGACCTTCGGCACGCGTATGTGCTCTCGCCCCTGCAAACCGTTGAGGGCGGCATGTTGGGCCTGCAACTCGATGGCGGCGTAGTCGCCCCGGCAGATTTTCAGAACAAACCGGCCACGGTCGCTGTCAATCTTGTAGTTGAGGTCTTGCTGGCTGCCCAATGACTGCAACGGGCCATCAAGGCCATAATGCTGCTTGAGTAATTGCGCCGCCTGGTCAGGGTTCACCTGTGGGCAAGGTAAGCTGGCACGATGGATCAATGTGTCAAGCAACATTGTGACGACCTCGGTTTTTTTAGACGTCTATATCGCCATTGTTGAGGGCAGTTAATCAACCCCTCATGCTCGCCGCGCTTGCACCAGCCCGATTCACAACTCAAGCTATGCTTCTTTCGCCCAGTGTCCGTCTAAGGAAAAGGCTCTCGACATGCGCATTCTCATCACCGGTGGTGCCGGATTCATTGGCTCTGCCCTGATTCGCCACCTGATTGACAATACTGAGCACGAAGTGCTCAACCTGGACAAACTCACCTATGCCGGCAACCTTGAGTCGCTGGCAAGCATCGCGTCCAACAGTCGCTACGAGTTCGTCCAGGCCGATATCATCGACCAGGCCACCGTCAGCGCCGTACTGGCGCGCTTTGAGCCCCAGGCGATCATGCACCTGGCGGCTGAGTCCCATGTCGACCGTTCCATTGACGGTCCGTCGGATTTTATCCAGACCAACATCGTCGGCACCTACAGCCTGCTGGAAGCCACTCGCGCCTATTGGTCGAAGCTGACCGAGCCGGCCAAGAGCGCGTTCCGCTTCCACCACATCTCCACAGATGAAGTGTATGGCGACCTGCACGGTGTAGACGACCTCTTCACTGAAACCACGCCTTATGCACCCAGCTCGCCATATTCCGCGAGCAAGGCAGCCTCGGACCACCTGGTACGCGCCTGGCAGCGCACTTACGGCCTGCCGGTGCTGCTGACCAACTGCTCGAACAACTACGGGCCTTTCCATTTCCCCGAGAAGCTGATCCCCCTGGTCATCCTCAACGCCCTCGCGGGCAAGCCACTGCCGGTCTACGGCGATGGTTTGCAGGTGCGCGACTGGCTGTTCGTCGAAGATCACGCCCGGGCACTGCTGAAAGTCGTGACCACCGGCGTGGTGGGCGAGACCTACAACATCGGCGGCCACAACGAACAGAAGAACATCGACGTGGTACGCGGTATCTGCGCCCTGTTGGAAGAACTGGCGCCCCAGCGTCCGGCCGGCGTGGAAAAATTCACCGACCTGATCACATTCGTCAAGGATCGCCCTGGCCACGATCAGCGTTACGCGATCGATGCCAGCAAGATCGAACGCGAACTGGGCTGGGTCCCGGAAGAAACCTTTGAAACCGGCCTGCGCAAGACCGTGCAGTGGTACCTCGATAACCTGGAATGGTGCCGCAGGGTCCAAGATGGCAGCTATCAAGGTGAACGACTCGGCAACACTGACGCAAAGGATCTGATCGCATGATGAAGGGCATTGTATTGGCCGGCGGCTCCGGCACCCGTTTGCACCCCATTACCCTGGGCGTGTCCAAACAACTGTTGCCGGTGTACGACAAACCGATGATCTACTACCCGATCTCCGTGCTGATGCTGGCGGGGATCAAGGACATCCTGGTGATCTCCACCCCGGTGGATTTGCCGCAATACCGTAACTTGCTGGGCGATGGCAGCCAGTTCGGCGTGCGTTTCAGCTATGCCGAGCAGCCTTCTCCAGACGGGCTGGCCCAAGCCTTCATCATTGGTGAGGAGTTCATCGGCAATGACCCGGTGTGCCTGATCCTGGGTGACAACATCTTCCACGGCCAGCACTTCGGCGACCAGTTGCGCACCGCGGCCCAACGCCCTAGCGGCGCTACCGTGTTCGGCTACTGGGTCAAGGACCCGGAGCGTTTCGGCGTGATCGACTTCGATAAAGACGGCCGTGCCCTGTCCATCGAAGAAAAACCGGCGAAACCCAAGTCGAGCTATGCGGTGACCGGGCTGTATTTCTACGATAACGACGTGATCAAGATTGCCAAGGCAGTCAAACCCTCACCCCGTGGCGAGCTGGAAATCACCGACGTCAACAATGCCTACCTGCAGCGCGGTGACCTGCACGTTGAGCGTTTCGGCCGTGGTTTCGCCTGGCTTGACACCGGTACCCATGACAGCCTGCTGGAAGCGTCTACCTACGTGCAGACCATCGAGCACCGCCAGGGCCTGAAAGTCGCCTGCCTGGAAGAAATTGCTTACGAAAATGGCTGGATCGACCGTGACTACCTGCTCGAGCGCGCCAAGTACTTCGGCAAGACCGGCTATGGCCAGTATCTGTACTCGCTCGCCGGAGAACGCAAGTGAACGTTGTTGAGACCTCTTTGCCAGGTGTATTGATCCTGGAACCCAAAGTGTTCGGCGACGAGCGCGGTTTTTTCTACGAAAGCTTCAACGCGCGGGCTTTTGAAAACGCCACCGGGCTCAAGCGCGACTTCGTGCAGGACAACCATTCGCGCTCGCAGAAAGGTGTGTTGCGCGGGCTGCATTACCAACTCGAGCACACCCAAGGCAAGCTGGTGCGAGTCTGCGCCGGTGAAGTGCTGGATGTGGCCGTGGATATCCGCCGCAGCTCGCCTAACTTCGGCCAGTGGGTGGGGGTGCGCTTGTCCGCGCAGAACAACCGCCAGCTCTGGGTGCCGGAAGGTTTCGCCCATGGGTTTGTGGTGCTGAGCGAATACGCGGAATTTCTTTACAAAACGACCGATTACTACCAGCCGAGTGCCGAGCGCAGCATCCTCTGGAATGATCCGACACTGGCCATCGACTGGGAACTGACCGAAGCCCCTCATCTGTCAGCCAAGGATCAAGCCGGTAAACCGCTGATGGAAGCCGATCTGTTCCCATGAAAATCCTCATCACCGGTCAACACGGCCAAGTCTCCCAGGAGTTGCAACAGCGGCTCCAGGGCCTGGGCGAACTCATCGTACTGGGCCGCGACCAGCTCGACCTGGCCAACGCCGACCAGATCCGCCAACAAGTGCGCGCCCATCGCCCTGGCCTGATCATCAACGCAGCGGCTCACACCGCCGTCGACCTGGCCGAAAGCGAACCGGACGCAGCATTTGCCATCAACGCCATCGCACCCGGCATCCTTGCCGAAGAAGCCAAGGCCTTGGGTATCCCGCTGATCCACTACTCGACCGACTACGTGTTCGATGGCAGCAAGCCTACGCCGTACACCGAAAACGACACGCCAAACCCGCTGGGCGTCTACGGCCAGAGCAAACTGGCGGGCGAGCAGGCGATAGCAGCTGTGGGTGGCGAGCACCTGATTCTGCGCACCAGCTGGGTGTATTCGAGCCACGGCAAGAATTTCCTGCTGACCATGCAACGCCTGTTGCAGGAAAAACCGCACATGCGCATCGTCGCCGACCAGATTGGTGCGCCGACCTGGGCAGGCAGTATCGCCAACAGTACCCGCGCCCTGATTGAGCGCTGGCTGGCTGGCGAAGCGGGTAAGTGGGGTGTCTACCACCTGACCGCCCAGGGCGAAACCTCATGGTTCGGTTTTGCCCAGGCGATTGGCCAACACCTGCGCGCGCAAGGCAAACCCTGCGCCGAGCTGGAAGCGATCCCATCCAGCGCCTACCCCACGCCCGCCAAGCGCCCGTTGAACTCGCGCCTGGATTGCAGCCTCTTGCAACAACAATGGCAGGTCAGCCAGCCGCACTGGCAAGACGCACTGCACGAGTGTCTTGCAGAGCAGCACTAGGCATAATGCGCCTGTACCCACAGGCGCATGACTTCCATGACTCCACCCCTTCCACGAAGACCTCGCTGGCGCAGCCTCGCCTTGCTGGCGTTATGTCTGGCCCCGCTGCTGTGGCCGCTGGAGCATTTGGCCGAGCGTTATTACCGCAGCGAACTGGCCGGGCAGAACCGCCAGACCCTCGACCTGTACGTCGCCAACCTGTTGGGCACCCTGCACCGCTACGAAGTATTGCCGCAGATCCTGGGTGACTTGCCGGCGCTGCGCACGGCCCTGGATGCCCCCCTGGTGAGCACGAACCTGACCAATGCCAACCTGCTGCTCCAGGATGTCGCTGCCCAGGCCGGGGCGGAGGTGATGTACCTGATGGACACCACTGGCAAGACCCTGGCCGCCTCCAACTGGGACAAGCAAGACAGCTTCGTCGGCCGCAACTTCTCGTTCCGACCGTATTTCAGCGAAGCCATGGCCGGGCGCCTGGGGCGGTTTTTCGGCCTGGGTACCACCTCGGCCAAGCGCGGCTACTTCTTCGCCGCCGCAGTGCGCGATGGCGACACAATCATCGGCGTGCTCGTGGTCAAGGTCGACCTGGACCATACCGAGAGCCTGTGGGGCAAAACGCCGGAACAACTGTTGGTGACCGACCACAATGGCGTGGTGATCCTCACGTCACGCCCGCAATGGCGATTTCGCGCCACCCGGCCTCTGACCGTAGAAGAGCGCGAAGCAATTATCGCGATCCAACCTTACCCGACCCGCGATCCACAGCCACTGGCGCTAAGTCCCACTGCCTGGCTGCGCCAATCCACGGCCATCGCCGAAACAGGCTGGAACGTGGAGATCCTCGCGCCGCGCTCGCTGATCAATCGCCCAGTGCGCACGGTAGTCGCTGTCGGTGGCGCGGCATTGCTGGTGTTGATGTTGCTGCTGGGCTTGATGATGCAGCGTCGACGCCATTACCTGGAGCGCATTGCCTTCGAAGCCAAGGCGCGCCGCGAACTGGAAGCCCGCGTAGCTGAGCGTACCAGCGACTTGGAAGGCCTTAACCGGCGTTTGAAACAGGAAGTGCTGGAACGCGAACACGCCCAGCAGGAACTGGTGCGCGCCCAGGATGACCTGGTGCAAGCCGGCAAGCTGTCAGCGCTGGGCACCATGTCGGCGAGCATCAGCCACGAGCTGAACCAGCCGCTGGCGGCCATTCGCAGTTATGCGGAAAACGCCGAAATCCTGCTCGACCATGAGCGCACCAACGACGCTCGGGGCAACCTCAAGCTGATCAGCGAACTGACCGGCCGCATGGCTTCGATCATCGCCCACTTGCGCGCATTCGCCCGCCGTGATCGCCATGCGCCGGAGAGCGTGGCCCTGCAACCGGCACTGGATGATGCACTGGCGTTGCTAGCCAAACGACGACGGTCGATGGAAGTCGAGTTGATCCGCGACCTGCCGGAAGCGACCTTGTGGGTACAAGCCGGGGAAACCCGATTGCGCCAGGTGCTCGGGAACCTGTTGGCCAATGCCCTGGACGCCCTTACCGAAAAGGGGCCGCCGCGCAAACTCTGGCTGAGTGCCGCAATCACGGAGCAGGGCGTCAACCTGTACATTCGCGACAACGGCCCGGGCTTTTGCATGGAGGCCTTGGGCCGCGCCAGCGAACCGTTCTACACCACCAAGACCCGCACCCAGGGTCTGGGGTTGGGCCTGGCGATCTGTGACACCCTGATGCGTGCCTTTGGCGGCGAACTGCTGTTCGCCAACCACAAGGAAGGCGGCGCGCTGTTAACCTTGAAACTACGTGCCGGCTCGCCGGGCGTCAGTCTGCAACCGTCCGAGGACCGCAGTGTATGAGTATCGATAACCAGATTCAGGTGGTGTTGATCGACGACGATCCACACCTGCGTCAGGCCCTGTGCCAGACCCTGGACCTGGCCGGGTTGAAAGTCCTGACCCTGGGCGAAGCCACCGGCCTCACCACGCGCCTGTCCCGGGACTGGTCGGGCGTGGTGGTCAGCGACATCCGCATGCCTGGCATGGATGGCCTCGAGCTGCTCGCTGAACTGCACAGCCAGGACCCGGAGCTGCCGGTACTGTTGATCACCGGCCACGGTGACGTGCCGCTGGCGGTGCAGGCCATGCGTGCCGGCGCCTACGATTTCCTCGAAAAGCCCTTTGCCAGCGACGCCCTGCTCGACAGCGTGCGCCGTGCCCTGGCCCTGCGCCGCCTGGTGCTGGACAACCGCAGCCTGCGCCTGGCCCTCAGCGACCGCCAGCAACTGAGCACGCGCCTGGTGGGGCACTCACCACAGATGTTGCGCCTGCGCGAGCAGATCGGCGCCCTGGCGGCGACCAAGGCCGACGTGCTGATCCTCGGCGAAACCGGCGCCGGCAAGGAAGTGGTAGCCCGCGCGCTGCATGACCTGTCGAGCCGACGCAACGGGCCGTTCGTGGCGATCAACGCCGGCGCCCTGGCTGAATCGGTGGTAGAAAGCGAACTGTTCGGACATGAGCCCGGCGCCTTCACCGGGGCGCAGAAGCGCCGTATCGGCAAGTTCGAATTCGCCAACGGCGGCACGCTATTTCTCGATGAAATCGAAAGCATGAGCCTGGATGTGCAGGTCAAGCTGCTGCGCCTGCTGCAAGAGCGTGTGGTCGAGCGTCTGGGCGGCAACCAACTGATCCCGCTGGATATCCGCATCATCGCCGCCACCAAGGAAGACCTGCGCCAGGCTGCTGACCAGGGCCGCTTCCGGGCCGACTTGTATTACCGCCTGAATGTCGCGCCGTTACGCATCCCGCCGCTGCGGGAACGTGGTGAAGATGCACTGATGCTGTTCCAGCACTTTGCCGACGAAGCCAGCAGCCGTCACGGCCTGCCGCTGCACGAACTACAACCGGGCCAGCGCGCCTTGCTGTTGCGTCACAGTTGGCCGGGTAATGTGAGGGAGCTACAGAACGCCGCAGAACGTTTTGCGTTGGGCCTGGAACTGGCACTGGACAACACTCAGGACAACCCTTCCACCAGCGTACTCACCTCCACGCCAGGCGGTTTGAGCGAACAAGTCGAACAGTTCGAAAAAAGCCTGATCGCCGCCGAACTGACCCGCCCCCACAGCTCCATGCGCAGCCTCGCCGAAGCCTTGGGCGTACCACGCAAGACCCTGCATGACAAACTGCGCAAGCACGGCCTGATCTTCGCCAATCAAAGCGCCGACGACGAATGACTTTCACCACCCGCCAAGAGGCCCCCATGAGCCACGAGAGCCATCACCTCGAATCCGTGCTTCACCACGACATCCCCCTCACCCGGGAGATGGGCCTCAAGGTGCTCGGCTGGAAGCATGGGCAATTGGAACTGCATTTGCCGCTGCAGGCCAACATCAACCACAAGAGCACCATGTTTGGCGGCAGCCTCTATTGTGGCGCGGTACTGGCGGGCTGGGGTTGGCTGCACTTGAAGCTGCGCGAAGAAGGGATTGAGGATGGGCACATCGTGATTCAGGAAGGGCAGATCAGTTATCCGCTGCCGGTCACGCAGGATGCAAGGGTGGTATGCCCGGCCCCCGAAGAGAAAGCATGGAAGCGCTTTGTGGCGACGTACAAGCGCTACGGCCGTGCACGGTTGGCGTTGGAGACGTGGATCGTGAATGAGGGCAGTACAGAACACGCTGTAGCCTTTACCGGCCAATACGTCCTGCACCGATAAAAATGTGGGAGGGCTTGCCCCCTCCCACATTTTGATCTGCTGTGATTTTAAGATCTGGCCAAGGTCAACAAGCGCTCACGCCAGGCAGCCTTGGCCGGTAATGCAAGGAAAAAAGGGTTCAGCAACGATTCCCGCGCCGGATAGCTGAACGGCTCACCGCTCAATTCCAGCACTTCACCGCCTGCCCCTTCCAGCACACCTTGAGCCGCAGCAGTATCCCACTGCGAAGTCGGCGCCAAGCGTGGATAGCAATCGGCACTGCCTTCGGCCAACAGGCAAAACTTCAACGAGCTGCCAATATTGGCCAGCTTCAGTGTCCCCAATGCTTCACTCAAGCCGTCCAGCAGGCGTTCCTGCTCAGGGCTGGTATGGCGACGGCTGGCAACCACGGTAAAGGACTCGCCCGCCGCTGGCGCCTTACGCACCTGGATCTGTTTGGGCGCTTCATTGACATCGGAGCGCCAGGCCCCCAGACCCGCGCCACCGAAATAGCAGCGGCCACTGGTGGGCATGGAGACCACGCCAAACACCACACGGCCCTGCTCGATCAGCGCAATATTGACGGTGAACTCTTCACTGCCACCAATGAACTCCTTGGTGCCATCCAACGGATCTACCAGCCACCAACGCCGCCAGCCGGCACGCACGCTCTGGTCGATATCCGCATCTTCTTCCGACAGCACCGGGATGCTCGGGTCCAGGGCGGTCAGTCCCTTCAGGATCAGGTGGTGAGCAGCCAGGTCCGCCGCCGTCACGGGTGAGTCATCCGCCTTAGAGGTGACGGCAACGTCGGCCCGCCAATACGGCAGGATGACTTCACCGGCCTGACGCGCCAGCTCAATCACCGGGGCAATGAACGGATGGCCTAAAAACAGTTCGCTCATGCGCTAAACGCTCCACGCTGGGTCAACAGGTCTCGTACCAAGTACAGCGCGGCCAGGGCGCGGCCTTCGCTGAACTGCTCGTTCTGCGCCAACTGCGAAAGCTCGCGCAGATTGACCCGGTCAACACGCATCGGCTCGGGTTCATCGCCCTCCAAGCGCTCCTCGTAGAGGTCGGTGGCCAAGACCACCTGGATTTTCTGGCTCATGTAGCCAGGCGACAGCGAGAGTTCGGTGAGGTGTTCCAATTGACGCGCGCCATAGCCGGCCTCTTCCTTGAGCTCACGGTTAGCCGCCGCCAGCACGTCTTCGCCAGGTTCGATCAGCCCTTTGGGCAAGGACAACTCATACTCATCGGTGCCGCCGCAGTACTCTTCCACCAGCAATGCGTGCTCGGCATCGATCATCGCCACAATCATCACCGCCCCATAGCCGGCACCACGCCCCACCAGGCGTTCGTAGGTCCGCTCAACGCCATTGGAAAAGCGCAATTGCACTTCCTCCACGCGGAACAAACGGCTACTGGCGACTATTTCGCGGGCGAGGACGGTGGGTTTCTGGCGCATAAGCGGCTCCTTGGCGTGATCGGGTTACTATACCGTGGCTTTTCCGATTGTCTGTGTCGGATATCTTTACTTACATGAGACCGCCCCATGCCCTCTTTGCCCTGGCACGCCATCGACACCGTCCTGCTGGACATGGACGGCACCTTGCTCGACCTGCATTACGACAACCACTTCTGGATGGAGCACCTGCCCCAGCGCTACGCCGAATTGCACGGCGTGAGCCGGGCCATGGCCGAGATGGAGTTGCAGCCTCTGTTCGAGCGTAACGCCGGACAGTTGCAATGGTATTGCCTGGATTTCTGGAGCGCAGAACTGAAGATCCCCGTGCGTGAGCTCAAGCTGGAAACCGCCCACCTGATCGCCCTGCGCCCCGACGCCGATACCTTTCTGGCGGCGATCAAACAGGCCGGCAAGCGCGTGATCCTGATCACCAACGCTCATCGTGATTCACTGTCATTGAAGTTGGAACGCATTGAACTGGCGCCGTATTTCGAGCGGTTGATCAGCTCCCACGACTACGGTTTCGCCAAGGAAAGCCCACAGTTCTGGGACGCCCTGCACGCCGACATTGCCTTCGACCCGGCCCGCAGTCTGTTTATCGACGACACATTGCCGATCCTGCGCAGCGCCCGGGACTTTGGGGTGGGGCATCTGCTGGCGGTGAAGGAGCCCGACAGTCGGAAAGGGCCGAAAGATACGGCAGAGTTTGCGGCCGTTGGAGACTACCGGGATCTCATCGTCGGGCTTTAACCCAAAGCAGAAGAGGGCCTGCTCCCGATAGCGGTGATCGGCCAGGGTACTGTGACTGGTCCACCGCTATCGGGAGCAAGCCCCCTCCCACATTTTGCCCCGCGTATTACTCAGGAATACGCAGTGTCTGACCTGGATAAATCTTGTCCGGGTGCGACAACAGAGGCTTGTTGGCTTCGAAGATTTTGTTGTACAGATTGGCGTTGCCGTACACAGCCAGGGAAATCGCGCTCAAGGTGTCGCCCTTTTTCACTACGACGAAGCGGGCAGCAGCGACCGCCGGGCCGGATACGGTGATCTGGTCATCCACACTGGCCACCCCGGCAATATTGCCTGCCGCCAGGATGATTTTCTCTTTCTCTTCTTGGCTGGCCACTTCACCGGTAATCGTGACCTTGTCACCGTCAACGGTGGCATGCACATTCGGATTGCCCAGCCCTACATCCTCGATATGCTTTTTCAAATCATCACTGGCGCTGGCATTGCCTGGCGTCAGCAGATTAATCAGCTTCTCGCCTGCTTCCTTAACAAAACTAAAAAGACTCATAGTGCGCTCTCCTTGGGATTGGGTTTCCAGATGCCCAAGACTAGACCAGTCCTACAGACTTGGGTTCCGAATGACCAAAGATACAAACGTGCTAAACGTCACCGTCATTGGAATAAGCCCGTCAATCTGCGCCAAGAAGCCTTGACCAGAGCCTTGATCGACGCCATCTATCAATAGATCAACACGGACAATTAGACGCGACTCTTTGTCGCGCCTAGTCTAAACAGTGATCAATCCGTCGGCGATACCGCGCCGTGAACGCCAAGCGCCCAGTCTGCGCGGCACCTGCTCTTGAAACGTCTGCGTCCGCAGCTCGCCAGAGCTATTGCAATCTTGAACATACAAATGTCGCTAGCACGGCGTTGGAGAACCAGCCATGAGCAATCATCACCAAGCCGATCAAACCCCAACCCCGCGCTACAAGCCTTATAAAGGCCCGGCCGGTGGCTGGGGCGCATTGATCAGCGTGGCACAAGCCTGGCTGACCAGCGACAACGCGCTGAAAAACCTGCGCATGATGCTCAAGACCAACCAGAACGGCGGCTTCGACTGCCCGGGCTGCGCCTGGGGCGACTCGCCGGAAAGCGGCATGGTCAAGTTCTGCGAGAACGGCGCCAAGGCGGTTAACTGGGAAGCCACCAAGCGTCGTGTAGATGCTGCTTTTTTTTCCAAGCACAGCGTCACCGCATTGCTGGAGCAGAGTGACTATTGGCTGGAGTATCAAGGTCGCCTGACCGAGCCGATGCGTTATGACGCCGAGACAGACCGTTACAAGCCCATCAGTTGGGAAGCCGCATTCGACCTGATCGGCAAGCATCTCAACGCACTGCCCAACCCAGACATGGCCGAGTTCTACACCTCGGGCCGGGCCAGTAACGAAGCGGCTTACCTGTACCAACTGTTCGTGCGCGCCTATGGCACCAACAACTTCCCCGACTGCTCGAACATGTGCCACGAAGCCAGCGGCGTAGCCCTGGCGCAGAGCGTAGGCGTGGGCAAAGGCACCGTGACCTTTGATGACTTCGAACATGCCGACGCAATCTTCGTGTGGGGCCAGAACCCCGGCACCAACCACCCGCGCATGCTCGAACCGCTGCGCGAGGCGGTAAAACGTGGCGCCCAAGTAGTGTGCATCAACCCACTCAAAGAGCGCGGCCTGGAGCGCTTCCAGCATCCACAACACCCGCTGGAAATGCTGACCAACGGTGACAAGCCGACCAACACCGCCTACTTCCGCCCCGCCCTGGGCGGTGACATGGCCATCCTGCGCGGCATGGCCAAGTTTTTGCTGCTGTGGGAGCGCCAAGCCCTGGCTGAAGGCAAGGAAGCGGTGTTCGATCACGACTTCCTCAACGAGCACACCGCCAACGTGCTCGACTACTTGGGCCAGATCGACGACACCTCCTGGGATGAAATTGTCGAGCAGTCCGGCCTGACTCTGGTTGAGATCGAGCAAGCGGCACGCATGTATGCCAAGGGCAAGAACGTGATCATGTGCTGGGCGATGGGTATCACTCAGCACCGCCACTCGGTGCCGACCATCCAGGAAATTGCCAACCTGATGCTGCTGCGCGGCAATATCGGCCGCCCCGGCGCCGGCCTGTGCCCAGTGCGCGGCCACAGTAACGTACAGGGCGACCGGACCATGGGCATCAATGAGCGCCCGCCCGTGGCGTTCCTCGACTCGCTTGAGCGTCGCTTCCAGTTCCAGGTGCCGCGCACCAATGGCCACAACGTGGTCGAAGCGATTCACGCCATGCTCGAAGGCCGCTCCAAAGTGTTTATCGGCCTGGGCGGTAATTTCGCCCAAGCCACGCCGGACAGCCCGCGCACTTTTGAAGCCTTGCGCAGCTGTGACCTGACCGTACAGATCAGCACCAAGCTCAACCGCAGCCACCTGATGCACGGCAAGGACGCGCTGATCCTGCCTTGCCTGGGCCGAACCGATATCGACATCCAGGCCGACGGCCCGCAAGCGGTCACAGTAGAAGACTCGTTCAGCATGGTTCATGGCTCCAATGGCCAACTGCAACCGCTGTCGAAGCTGATGAAATCCGAGCCTGCGATCCTGGCCGGTATCGCCGCCGCAACCCTGGGCAGCAAGCCGGTGGATTGGAACTGGCTGGTGGCTGACTATGGGCGCATCCGCGACCTGATCGCCGACACGATCCCGGGCTTCAAGGACTTCAACGAGAAAATCAAGCATCCGGGCGGCTTCTACCTGGGCAACGCTGCCGGTGCGCGCCGCTGGAACACACCGTCGGGCCGCGCCAATTTCCGTCCGAATGTCCTGCCGGCAGACCTGATTCACGAACGTACCCACGCGACAGGCCGGGTGCCGGACCTGATCATGCAATCGATGCGCTCACACGATCAGTACAACACCACCATCTATGGCCTGGATGACCGCTACCGTGGCGTGAAAGGTCAACGTGACGTGCTGTTCGTCAATGAGGCCGACATTATTCGCCTGGGCTTCAAACCGGGGCAGAAGGCCGACATCGTGTCACTGTGGGAAGACGGCCGTGAGCGCCGCGTGAAGGGTTTCACCTTGCTGGCCTTTGATATTCCGGCCGGCCAGGCAGCCGCTTACTACCCGGAAGTGAACCCGCTGGTGCCGCTGGAAAGCACCGGAGAGGGTAGCCATACGCCAACATCGAAGTTTGTGGCGATTCGTTTGGAAGCGGCGAGTGACAGTGGGCTGATCATGTCCCGCTCGGCATAAACCTGCGGGCACAAAAAAGGCCGCTTTTGCATAAAAGCGGCCTGTCCGAAGTAGCTAAAGACCCGTGAAACAGACTTAAGTTCCCCAGTCAAAACAGTAACTTAGAGAATTGTGTACAACTCGTGTTACTGGTCGGATTTCTATTGTCACAATGCCGATACAGCCTCAGGATCGCGCCGTCATCCTCTTGAGGTCTCCCTAATGAAGTTCTCCTCGATTCTCTTGTTGTCCCTTGGCCTGGTCAGTGGCGCAGCCATGGCCGGTGGCACCGCCGAAGCAGGCGTGGGCGGCGCATTGGGCGGGGTTCTAGGTTCGGTCGTTGGCCAGCAGCTAGGCGGCAACACCGGTTCGACCATCGGTGCAGCCTTGGGCGGCGCGGGTGGTAGTGCAGTCGGTGCCGACAAACGCAGCCGCGGCGAAGCCGCCATTGGCGGTGCGCTGGGCGCGGCGGGTGGCAACGTGGTTGGCCGTAGCGTCGGCGGCAGCACCGGCAGCCTGATCGGCGCAGCAGCCGGTGGCGGCGCAGGTGGTGCACTGGGCAACTACATGGGCAACAAGAGTGACAACGAAGACCGTCATTACCGTGGGCGTGACAACCGTCGCTATGACCGTGATGACCATCGCGGGCGCGGCCATGCTTATGGGCATCGCAAGAACAAGCATCACTACCGTTATGATTGATAAGGCCTGAAACCTCCGGCCTTGGGTGTAGGCGTTCGCGCCTACACCACCAAGCGCTGCAACGCCTCGCGCAACAGGGGCGGAATCGTCACCGGCTGGTTCGACCCTCGATCCACGAACACATGTACAAAACGCCCCGCCGCGCAGGCTTCTTCCTCGCCCGCCTTGAACACCGCCAACTCATACTGAACTGAGCTATTGCCCAGCTTGCCCACACGCACGCCAACGTCAATGCGCTCGGGAAAGGCAACCGACGCGAAGTAGTCGCACGCCGAGCTCACCACAAACCCCACCACGTCACCGTCATGAATATCCAACCCACCTTGTTCGATCAGGTAGGTATTCACCGCCGTGTCGAAGAAACTGTAGTAGGTGACGTTATTCACGTGGCCGTACACATCGTTGTCGTGCCAACGCGTGATGATCGGTTGAAAGTGGGGGTAATCGGCACGTCGTGGCACTGAGTCAGGCATGGGGCACGTCTCGTGAAAGTGAATTTACAGGTGGCTCAGATGGGTCTCGGCCCATTCGCGTACTTCGGCATAAGGGTAATCTTCCAGCGCAGCAAACCCCGGAATACCCCGCGCCTTCAATCGGGTGAACAACGGCACGCTAATACCACCGAGGAACCGCGTTAGCCGCTCGGCGCCAGGCGGTTGCCCGGTGGCTGCATGATGCCTGTGGATAAAATCCGCGCACAGTCCCATGAAGTCTTTATCCACAAGCGGCGGTAAGCTCGGTGGTGCCGGCAGATGCGCAACATGACCATGGCACACCGAGCAATGTCCACAATGCTGGGGCGCATTTTCATCACCGAAATAGCCGGCCAACCGCTGCCCGAGGCAATACTCGGTGGAAAAAAGATCGAGCATGGAGTGAATCCGCACCACTTCGCCAATTTCATGCTGCTTGAAGCCTGTGTATAACTCCGCGCTCAACGCCTGTGGATCAAAGTCGGTGTCCAGCAGGCTGTAGACCTCAGTCATCTGCTTGCTTTCCAATTCAATCAAGCCCTGCTCTTGAAAGTAATCCAGCGCTTTCACCACTCGATTACGTTCGGCATTGTGCTGCTGATACAGCGCGTCAAAATCCACCGTCGCCCAGGTTCTCGCACGCTTGCACACGTCGATGATCGCCGCGACAAACTGTTGCCGCTCACCACTGAACCGTGCCAACAAATCCTCGGGGTCGATGAGATATTTGAAACGGTATTCGGCATAAAACGCGTAGCGCGGCGCAATCACGCCCTTGAGTTCCAGTTGTACCAACAACGTCTTGAGCGGCAGCTCGCGGATATTGCTGTGGTCCGACAATGACCTCAGTAGAAACTCCCACTGCCCCTCTGCACGCGCCGCCTGCAACTCTTCCAGCACACGGCGGATACCCTCTTGCTCCGGCGTATCACCGTAGACGAAATTCTCCAGCACATTGAGGCTGTCGCGGTTAGCCAGCACCAGGCAATCGGAAGGCTGACCGTCGCGCCCGGCACGGCCGATTTCCTGGCTGTAGTTCTCGATGGATTTGGGCAGGTCGAAGTGCACCACATTGCGGATATCACTTTTGTCGATGCCCATCCCAAATGCGATGGTAGCGACGATGCAATTGGAACGCCCCCCCATGAAGCGTTGTTGGATGCCTTCGCGTTTATCGTGGGGCAAACCGGCGTGATAGGCCTCAGCCTGGGTACCATTGCGATTCAGGTATTCGGCAATCTGTTCGGCAGTTTTCTGCAAGGTGACATAGACGATGCTCGGCTGATTGACTCGTTCGCTCATCCATTCCACGAGGCGCCGACGTTTGTCGGGGCCGCCCACCGGCTCCACCAGCAGGTTGAGGTTAGGCCGGTAGAAGCCCGTGGTGACCACGTCCTCCGGCGCAATGGCGAACTTGGCCTGCATATCGGCAATCACCTTGGGCGTCGCTGTAGCCGTCAGCAGAAGCGCCTGTGGGATATTGAACTGACGCTGGTAGTCCGGCAGCTTCAAGTAGTCCGGGCGAAAGTTGTGGCCCCACTCCGAAATACAGTGCGCCTCGTCCACCACCAGCAGTGAAATCCGCACACTTTGCAGGAAGTTACGAAAGCGCTCGTTCTTCAACCGCTCAACAGAAACCATCAGGATTTTCAGCTCGCCCGAACGGGCACGAGTCATTACATCATTGGCTTCATCGCGGCTCTGGGCAGAGTCGATACTGCCCGCTGAAATGCCGTGGCGCTGCAAGAAGCCCAGTTGGTCCTGCATCAACGCCAACAACGGCGACACCACCAACGTCAAATGCGGAAGCAGCACAGCCGATAGCTGGTAACACAGGGACTTGCCCGATCCCGTTGGAAAAATCGCGGCAGCCGAACGGCCTGCAAGCACGGCGCTGACCGTTTGTTCCTGGCCCAGACGGAACTGTGGATAACCAAAGACCTGTTGGAGGGTGTCGTGCATAGGCTGTCACTCCGTTGACCGCTGAAGAAGTAAAAACATAGATCAGCGATCAAGAAAAGGTCGGGGATAAACGCTACAAACTGATACAGAGAAAACCAGCAAGCCCGCGCAAAAACGAAGACAGTAACACGCTAGATAATCTGCCCCGACAAGGAGTCGTGAATGTCCCGATGCTCACTGTTTTCACTGCCACATCTCGCTATGTTCACACTGCCGTTGCTGCTGGGTTGTGCAAGCGCCCCCGTCACATCGCCTGCGGAGCCGGACACACAGCGTTTCGAAACGTCCGAATACCTAGCGCAAAAAGCCCTGCCTATCGTCAACGCATCCTCCCTCTACGCGCGGGGCGGCACCGGCCAGGGCGTCAAGGTTGCGCTGATCGACTCAGGGCTCAACCAAGCACTACCCGAGTTTCATGGGCGTGTAGCCAACCCGGGCTACGACTTCGTGAGACAGCAGCCAGGCACCCTCGATATCAAGGGCCACGGCACCCAGATGGCCGGTATTCTCGCCGCGAACAAGAACGATCAGGGCATCCATGGCATCGCCTTCAACGCCCAGTTGATCCCTATGCGTTTCGGTGATGACAAGGAGCCGTTCTACTTCGATAGTGAAATCGCCCAGGCCTGGGAGCTCGCCTATACCAAGGGGGCACGCATTTTCAGTAACTCATGGGCGAATCCCATTGAAGCCAACACCAACGAGGTTCCCGTCTATGAGCGCCTGATGGGTGACTCGTTAGGCGTGGCGAGAAAGTTGGTGGCCGAAGGAGCCGTATTCGTTTTTTCAACAGGTAACGAGGTCAAGCGTGAGCCTCTCGCCGAACCTGGCCTGCCCGCGCTGGCGCCCGAACTGGAGAAAGGCTGGATTGCCGTCATGGCCCTCAAAAGCGACGGTAGCGTCATCAATCTCAAATCCAATTATTGCGGCCTCGCGGCACGCTGGTGCATCGCGGTGCCAGGAGGAGACGGTGGTGCTGGGTTATTGACTACCAACAAGGATGGCAGCTACGGACCCACCGCCGGCACCTCGCCGGCCGCTGCGTTGGTCAGTGGTGCCTTGGCGGCATTGCAAAGTCGCTTTCCCGAAATGACACCGCAACAAGTGCGTGAGCGCCTGCTCAGTACAGCGAATCGAACGGGTATCTATGCTAACAGCGAAGCCTATGGGCGTGGGCTGATGGACCTGGACGCAGCCTCACGCCAGTAGCCATTGCGCAAACAAACAACGCGCCACTGGGGCGCGTTGTCGGTAAACCATGTTTCGCTATCGATCAGCGGTTCTGCACCCGCTCAATCGCCGTGTCGTACACCGGGTTGGCCTTCTGCTCCTTGGCCAACTGATAGTGACGCAACGCATCCGAAAACTGTCCCGCCGCTTCATAGATCCGCGCAATGTTGTAGTAAGCGCCAGCGCGCACCGTCGCGGCATTCGCACCGGTTGCCAGGGCGATGGCCTTGCGGTTGGCCCAGATCGACTCAGCCGTGTTACCGGCTTTCTGATACGCCAGACCCAGGTTGCCGTAGGCTTTGCCGAAGCCATTGTCCAGCTCGATAGCCTGACGGAACAGGTCGATGGCCTGATCCAGATTGCCTGCTTGGTAGGCAGCTTCGCCTTGTAGGTTAAGACGCTTCGCATCGGTTTGTGCGGAAGAGCTAACGGCTACCGCAGTGACTGCCACACTGTCATCCAGCAACGGTTTGACTTCGTTGAGCACATTCGGCGCATCAACGTTCACACCAGTAAAATTGTTGATGTCCTGGAAATCGCCGCTGCCGGTCATACGGAATACCGTCCACAGGTTGCCGCTACGATTTTTCGGCACGTAGTAGGTGCGCACCAGGGATTGGCCCATGTACACAAACACCTTGGCCTCACTGTTGGATAGCTGGCGCGAGCCCGGATTGCCGCTGTTGGTGAAGTCATGCACGGCGTAGACGTAGCTTTCGCCGTAATGCTTTTTCTGCAGGGTGATGGTTTCCGGGCCGTAGCTGTCGGTGTCGTCAACATCCAGCTCGGCGTCGGTGCCTTTTTGGTTGCCGAAGAAGATATTGTTGCCGGGGAAGATCATGTGGGAGTCGAGGTCTTCCGGGGTTTTACCCCAGGTCAGTACCACACGCAGGCCGTCGAGGTTTTCCATGACTGGGCTAACGGCATAAGTCATGCCCTTGCACGGGCACTTCACCACCAGGTTGGAGTAGCCAGGTTTCTTGATGATCAGCAGATTGGACGCATCGTCGGCAGCTTCGCTGGTCAGCGTCACCTGGCCCTGGGCATTGGTGCGGCCCACCACGTTTTGTGCACCGTTGCGTTGCAGCAGCACTTCCGCGTCAGCAATTTTCTGGTCCTTGACCACCGCGCTGAGTACTTCAATCGGCAGTTGCTCAGCCTGGATTGAAAAAGCCACCGCACACAATGACATCGCCGAGGCGACACGAAGCAAACCCATGCTCAACTCCCTTTAAGTAGTGGGCAGAATTGCCCTACAAGATTTTGCGGTGAAACATACGCTTAATTCAGAGCGCAGGCACAATTTTTGTACAAAATGTGACATGGTTTTTATCCCTCCTGCCCGCTGACGCATTGCGCTACAATCAGGCCTTGCGACCCTGGAGTACGCTGCGATGAGCGAACCGACGTTTGAGCAAAAACAGGATCATTACCACAAGATCCGTCGCTCCAATTACTTGGCCAGCCTGCGGTTGGAAGGATTCGACACCCAACCGACCGATGTCGACAAGCCCTTGCCGACCCGTGAAGCCGTCCTTGCCAAGTACCGCAACACCTCGCGCTGATGCTCGACAAATACGGGGTGGGCCAGGATCCTTACTGCTCTCCCGGTAGCAGCATCCTGCGCAACCGCCTCGACTTGCTCGAAGAAACGCTCCTTTACCAGGCCGAACGAGAATTATCCGAAATTGCCTTAGGCAACCTTCCCCTCTTCCCACCGCCCTACGACCTCGACCGCCTGCAACACATCCACCCCAGCTCGCCCCACACTACTCACCTGTTTTGCTGCTAAGTCACGGCAAGCCACAAATCCCGGAACGCCCTGTAAGAAACCTCCAAACGCCGCGATATCCCCTTCCGAAACTGCTTAAAACTCCGGCCCGCCCCTCTACAAAACTCACCTTTCTCTAACTGAAACTAGCGCCCTTTCAACAGCCCCGGCAAATATCCGTGAACATAGAAAGAACTCAACATATCGGCCACTACGGTGTGATACTCACAGTGATTCGCCACTCCTGCGAGCCCCCACCATGAACCTCGCCCCCAACTTCCCCGAAGACACCACCATGCAACAACTCCTGCAACTGCTGCACGAGGAAATCGGCCTGCCGAAACACAAGACCATTCATCTGCAGACCTCGATCAACTTCGACTTAGGTTGCGACGGCAGCGAGGCTAAGCAACTGGTAGAAGCACTGGAGCAGGAGTTTGCCCTCGACCTGGGTGACTACGACGCTTATCGTTACTTCAACCCGCCGGTCTTCGATGTGTTTCTCAAGCGCCGAACCAAAGGGCACGGCGACAAGCTACCGCTGACCATCGGAATGCTCTACCTGGCCATCAAGACCCATAGCTGGGACACTCAGACGCTGGAAAACCTGAGCTGACCTCAAGAACACAGAGAACCAATGTGGGAGCTGGCTTGCCTGCGATAGCATCACCTCGATAAGACTGGCTCACCGAGACGCCTGCAGCGCGGGCAAGCCCGGCTCCCATATTTAATTGGTGCGAATATAACAACAAGGACCTTACATGGACGTAACAATGGGCCTGCTGGCCGCCCTGCTCTGGGGTGGTACGGATTTTCTCGTGGGCCTCAACGCCCGCGCCGTCGGCGTGAAACGCGCCGTGTACTTCGGCCAAGCCCTCGGCTTTTTGATCATGACCTTGTTGCTGGTCATTTTCCCGGCCTTTCTCTTCAAGTCCCTTGATGCCCCAATGAGCGTGTGGCTGCTCGGCATTGCTGCCGCTCTGCTCACCGTCTCTGGCGCACTTGCGCTGTCCAAGGCCTTCGCCATGGGCAAGGCCGCCATCGTCGCGCCGTTGGTGACGTCCTACGGCGTAGTCACCACATTGCTGTCTTGGGCCAGCGGCGAACACATCAGCCTGACCCAACTGAGTTGCATCGGCCTGTGCGTGATTGGCGTCATCCTCTCCAGCATTCATAAGGACAGCGACATCCCCCACAACAACCCGCGCCTATCCATCGCCTACGCCATGCTCGCAGCGCTGCTGTATGGCACCAGCTTCTGGCTGCAAGGCCGCTACACACTGCCCACATTGGGGCCCGTCACCATGCTTTGGCTGGGTTATCTAGTGGGTCTGTGCGTACTGGTGGTGATGGTGCTGAAGATCCAGGACGGGCTGAAGATTCCGCCGTTGAAGAACTGTGCAACCCTGACCGGTGCAAGCTTAATGAACCTGGGTGGGTTCTCGGCGTTTTCATGGGGCGCGATGGCGGGGTCGGTTTCGGTAGTGACCGTGATCAGTACATTGTCGGGCGGGATTGCGGCAATTCTGGGGTTTGTGTTTTTCAAGGAGCGTCTGTCGGTGGTTCAAGTGCTGGGTGTGGTGTTGGTGCTGATCGGAGCAGTGGTATTGCACATCGCCAACTGACCTTGCGCGCACAAAAAAGCCGCCTACAAGAGGCGGCTTTTCCACAACGTTCGAATCTTACAACTTAGGCCCGGCAGCCTTGATCGCATCGCTCACTTCAAACTTCTTGAAGTTCTCGATGAACAGACCCGCCAGCGCCTTCGCCGCTTCGTCGTACGCAGCTTTGTCAGCCCAGGTATTACGTGGGTTCAACAGGCCGGTTTCAACGCCCGGTACGGCCAATGGCACGTCGAGGTTGATCGTGTCGAGGTGCTCTGTTTTTGCACCGATCAACGCGCCGCTCTGGATCGCTGCGATCACACCGCGAGTGGTCGGGATGTTGAAGCGCTTGCCGACGCCGTAGCCACCGCCGGTCCAGCCGGTGTTGACCAGGTAGACCTTAGAGCCGAAGCCGCGGATGCGCTTGATCAGCAGCTCTGCGTATTCGCCAGCTGGGCGTGGGAAGAATGGCGCGCCGAAGCAGGTGGAGAAGGTCGACTTGATGCCGCTGCCGGAACCCATTTCGGTCGAGCCCACCAGAGCGGTGTAGCCGGACAGGAAGTGGTAAGCCGCTTGCTCTTCGCTGAGGATGGACACTGGCGGCAGAACACCGGTCAGGTCGCAGGTCAGGAAGATTACCGCGTTTGGCTCGCCGCCCAGGTTCTTCTCGGAACGCTTGGCAACGTGCTCCAGTGGGTAAGCAGCGCGGCTGTTCTGGGTCAGGCTGACATCGGCGTAGTCGGCATGCTTGGCGTCGTCGATCACGACGTTTTCCAGCACGGCGCCATGCTTGATGGCTTTCCAGATCACCGGCTCATTCTTCTCGGACAGGTCGATGCACTTGGCATAGCAACCGCCTTCGATGTTGAACACCACACCTTCGCCCCAACCGTGTTCGTCGTCACCGATCAGGTAACGGCTCTCGTCGGCGGACAAGGTGGTTTTACCGGTGCCCGACAGACCGAAGAACAGGGTCACGTCGCCAGCTTCACCGATGTTGGCGGCGCAGTGCATCGGCAGTACGTCGGAGGCCGGCAGCAGGAAGT
>NZ_JBOICG010000497.1:0-8244 GCF_050739995.1 Pseudomonas sp.
TCACAGCACTGGGCGCCGCCTATGTCGCCGCGCTGATGGGGCAAGATGCGACGCAGCGCCAGGTCGCCGGCAAAAGCATCGTGATCCGTCAGCTTGCGCTGTTGCGCAAGCCCAATGCGCTGGCAGATGCAGTCACCAACATGTACATCATCGAACCGGAAAACGGCCAAGGCGGTCCGCACCTGTTGTATCGACCACTGTATGCCGACATGTTGCAACAGTTTGCCAGTCGTGAGCGCTTGATGGAGGCCATCGCCACCCCCGGCGAGCTACAAACCAGTGTGTTGACCTGGCTATCCGACAGCGCACGTCCGATCTATGACAACGGTGGTTTCTTGCAACCGCATTACGTCAGGTTCGGTGTCGGGGATGAGTTCGAAACGCCTGAGGCCCCTGTACCGGCCACGCTGGCACTCGACGGCGCCAGCGATGAGCTTCTGCAATTCTTGTCCAACGGGCGTTTGATGCAGTACTTGTACGGTGCCAATGCACGGGCATTAGTCGACCAGGCCGAGCGCACATCGGTGTCCAACACCGAAAGTCGCTGGCGCGTGTTTCTGGAAGGGGCCGGGCTGATCTTCAACACGCTTTTGCTGCCTTTAACGCGAGGACCATTCATGCTGGCCGGTTGGTTGCTAAACTTAATGGTCAGCGCCAGTCGCGATATTCCCGGCCTTAATAGTCACGACCCGGTCACCCGAGAGTTAGCGTGGGTGGATGTGCTGATGAACGTGGGCATGGTGATGTTTGAATTGGCCCCTTCCTGGACGCGCGCTCCCAGCACCTTGTTTCCGGACATTCGCTGGCAGATCCTGTACTCGCAACTGGAACGCCGCGATGGAGGGCGCTGGCCGCCCCATCCGGCCCCCGTCATCGAACCGGCCCCCGTGTTACCGGATATCACTGGGCTGGGCCTGAAAAAAACCGAGCTCGACTTCAGCTTTTCCAACGCCCGTAACCAACTCACCCCCAGCCAACAACAACGGTTGTGGCAGTTCCAGGCCCCCAAACCCGAAGTGCTGCCCAGCCCTGTGCTCAGTGGCAGTCGCCGTGGGCTCTACAACCACCTTAATGACTGGTACGCGCTGATCGATGGCCGCTGGTATCAGGTGCAACTGCTCTCCGAAGGCGGGGTCGTGATTGTTGACCCTGTCGACACACACCGCCAGGGTCCTTACCTGAAATCAGACGATCAAGGCACCTGGTCCTTGGATTTGAGGTTACGTTTGAGCGGCGGCATGCCGCTCAAACGCATTGCTGCGGTGCTCGAACACAAAGCTCAACGCAGGCGGCAGCTGGAAAATGAACGCGAGCGTTTCCTGAGTCCAAGGCAAGAAATGCGTCAAGGTGTGCAGGTCAACATCAAAAGCGAGCAACAAATATTACAGGCCAAAGTCGACACCGCAGAACAATTGATGAGGCTCGCCGCCAGCGATCCCAAGTACACCGATTCGGCCCGCGCCAACACCCGCAATAACTTCGACAAAGCCTTGCATGAACAAACTGCGGCCTACCAGCACCTGCTCGACAGTCGAGAGGAGCGCCGTCAACTGGAAATACCGCTGCCTCCAGCCGTCGCCGCCGTGCTCCTGGAAAATAGCGTAAACAACCTACGCAAATCGGTGGTGGTTGCCGACATGAACCGCCAGGCGCTTTACAACGAGAACCGCGAGCTGACCGCTCCATATGCTCAAGCGCTGCCAAGCATTCTTGCCAACCCCACTCGCTATTCACAGTTCCTCAAGGACATAAGCCAAATCAATGAGCGCCAGATCAACGCCTTGGAACTCAAGGATCGCTATCTGCTGGAGTTGTTCAATCTGGGTGAACCTGGTTTGGTTAGCTACAACCGTCTGACTCAAGGCCGCCCAGACGAAATCGGCGCGTTGGCCATCAAAAACTCACAGTTGCAAAACTATAAGTTCTTGAGCCAAAAACACTGGCAGCAAGGCTTTTTCAACAATCATCTGGACGCCACACTTGAACCACTCGCACCGCAACTGCGCACCCACAGCGAACTCAACGCACTCAACCTATCGCCAAGTGACCGAGTGGAGGTGCTGGAAAGCCTGCTTGAGCATTACGGTCAAGCTGTGGACTCACTGCAAGGCATGGCGTTGGTGCATGGTGAGTACTTGGAGGCGGAGTATTTCCGCAGGACTCAAGCGTTAGTGGATTCGTTGTATCAAGACGTCGTGCAGCAGTTGGCAAGTGAAGTGAAGCCACAATCGAAGCCGACTCTACACCCTCCGAAGCGGCCACTGTCTACAACCGGCCGTCCACAGAAAAAAGTCATCAAGACCCGCAAGCAAGGCATCTTGATCGGCGATTTGAAACCCGCCGGCAGTGGCTTGCCCATTGATGTGGTCGAGGTGCGCTCCGAGCACGATGAGCGCCTGCTCGGCACCTATTCGCAACACGAAACAGCATGGGACGAGATCCGGGAAGAGCATGGCTCCACGGTGCCCGTAGTCCCCCCCGGGACGCGAAGACTAAGTGTGGTCAAAGGCGAGGCGCGAAAGCTCCTCAATGAGCTGAATACGATCATCAGCCGCGAGCAACGTTACGCACAGGTTTCGCGCTTTCCAGTAGAGATTGAAGAAAGCCTGACCTACCAAGCGCAGCGTTTCGATACGCTGGCAGGCGAATTGGAGCGCGCCATCCAGGCCTTACCCGAAAGCCAGCGCGTGCCCGCAGATCAGACACTTGCGGACAACCTGCGGGGCGCTTACGCCAGTTTGATCGCCAAAGGCACAGAGCTGCGCATCGAACGCTCCCTTGCGCTCCCCCCCACCGGCAGCCACGTTGAATATTTGCTGGCGCAAGACCGTATACAACTCGCCAGCCTGGGCAGCAGGGTGCCGTTACGCGGAGGGCGGCAGGACTTCATTCAGGAATATGCTGTCAATGACAAACGTGGCTTCCCACTCTGGTATGCCCATTTCCACTACCCCGAAATGGCAACGCCCAAAGGTGAGTTCAACGTGGCTCATCTGAAAACCAAAGATCAGCGCAGGGAAAGTTATTACTCGCTGCTGGCCAAGGCACAGAACCCGCAAAGCGTGGTGGATGTGCATCGAGGAGCAATCAGCCGCGCCCTGGCTGAACATTGGTTCTTGCCACTGGCGCTTTGAAAGCACTGGCACGCGGTAAGCCTTAAGCGCTTGCCGCGTGCCACTGCCGCATTAACGTTTAAGCTTGCGCTTGTTGCGGTATTGGTCGATCACCACCGCCACCACAATGATCAGGCCCTTGATGATGTCCTGGATGTACGCATCCACACCGACAAAGGTAAACCCGCTGGCCATCACCCCAAGGATCAGCGCACCGATCACCGTGCCGGTAATGCGCCCTACTCCGCCCGCCAGGCTGGTGCCGCCGATCACTGCCGCAGCAATCGCATCCAGTTCATAAGACATCCCCATGCCGGCCTGGCCAGTGGCAGCGCGTGCCGAGGCCACCACACCGGCCAGCCCGGCGAGCAAGCCGGCGATGCTGTAGACAATGATCAGATGGCGCTTGACGTTGATCCCCGAAGTACGCGCCGCCTGCATATTGCCGCCGATGGCGTAGGTGTACTTGCCGTACTTGGTGTAGCGCAGGGCGATGTGGAAGATCACCGCCACCACCAGGAAGATAATCACCGGCATGGCGCCATGACCAATCGCGGTATACGAATCCGAGAGCATGCTCACCGGCTGGCCTTCGGTGTAATAGCGTGCCAGACCACGGGCCGAGACCATCATGCCCAGGGTGGCAATGAACGGTGGAATACCGGTGACGGCGATGATGCTGCCGTTTATCGCCCCCGCCAACAGTCCCACGCCTAGCCCCATCGCCACCGGAATCCATACCGGCAGATCAGTCAAACTGGGGAAGACTGCCCGGGAAAAGTCGGAAGTCTGCGCCAGACTGGCCGCGATCATCGCCGACAGCGCCAGCACCGACCCCGAGGACAAATCGATACCCGTGGTGATGATCACCTGGGTCACGCCAATCGCCAGCAGGCCAATGATCGACACCTGCAGGATCATCAGCACCAACCGCTGGGAGTTCATCAAAAAACTCTGGTCACGCACGATCCAGCCGAACAGCTCAAACACCAGCCCGATGCCGATCAGCACCAGGAAAATGCTCAGCTCGGTGGGCATGCGTCGGCGGTTCTTGACCGGTGCCGTGGCCGGCTTGTTTTCTGTTATCGCGTTCATAGCCCATCACCTTCTTATTCTGTACGTCAGTGGACTGCCGTCATACCGGAAGCCAGCTGCATGACTTTTTCCTGGGTCGCATCCGCACGATCCAGGGTGCCCATCAGTTCGCCTTCGTGCATCACCATGACCCGGTCGCTCATGCCCAGCACTTCAGGCAGCTCCGAAGAAATCATGATGACCGCCATGCCGTCACTGGCGAGGAAGGCAATCAAGCGATAGATCTCAGCCTTGGCGCCGACGTCGATACCCCGGGTCGGCTCATCGAGAATCAGCAGCCGAGGGTTAGTCATCAGCCAGCGCGCCAACAGCGCCTTCTGCTGGTTGCCGCCGGACAAAGTGTCGATGCACTGCTCAAGGGACGGGGTTTTCACCCGCAGCTTCTTGCACATGTCTTCGCACAACGCCCGCAGGGCCTTCTGCTGGATAAAGCCGTTACCCGAATAATGCGGCAGCACCGCCATTTCCATGTTTTCCAGCACCGACAGGCACGGAAACAGGCCACTGAGCTTGCGATCCTCAGTCAGCAGCGCGAAGCCTTTTTCAATCGCCATGTGCGGGTCAGTGATACGTACGGCTTTGCCGTCGAGGGTTATCTGCCCGCTGCTGCTGGGGGTGATGCCAAAAATGGTTTCCGCCACGTTGGTCCGCCCGGAGCCCATCAGCCCGGCAATGCCGAGGATTTCACCGGCATGCAAGTCGAACGATACATCCTTGAACACACCGTCCAGCGTCAGGTCACGCACCGACAACAACAACCCGCCGATAGGCGTCTCGCGCACCGGGAACAACTGGCTCAGCTCGCGGCCGACCATCATCGAGATCAGGCTGTCGCTGTTCATGCTGTCGGCACGTTGCAGGCCGATGTACTGACCGTCACGGAACACCGCCACTTCGTCGGCGATGGCGAACACTTCGTTCATTTTGTGCGTGATGTAGACGATGCCTTTGCCTTGGGACTTGAGGTCGGCAATGATCGAAAACAGGTGGGCCACTTCCTTGTCGGTAATGGCCGACGTCGGTTCATCCATGATCAGGATGTCGGAGTCGTAGGACACTGCCTTGGCAATCTCGACCATCTGCCGCTCGGCAATGCTCAGGTTGCCCACCTGTTCTTCGGGGTCCAGGTTGATGCGCAAGCGTGCCAGCAACTCGGCAGTGCAGCGGTGCATTTCGCGGTGGTTGACCATGTGCAGGCTGTTGAGCTGCTCGCGGCCGATCCAGATATTCTCGGCGATGCTCATGTGGGGCATCAGGTTGAGTTCCTGGTGAATCATCGCAATCCCGGCCTTCTGCGCCGCCAAGGGCGTTTCGAACTTGACCGGCTTGCCCCGCAGGCGAATCTGGCCGGCATCGGGTTGATAGATACCGGCGATGATTTTCATCAGCGTCGACTTGCCCGCGCCGTTCTCGCCCATCAGCGCCAGCACTGTGCCTGGGCGCACCCGCAGTTGCACATCGTCCAGGGCCACGACACCAGGAAAGCCTTTGCTGACGTTGACGATTTCCAACAGGTAGGGTTCTTCCAGCTCGACAGGCTGGATACCGGAAGGCTGCGAAGCAGTCGCTTGAGCGAGCATAGAAAGGCACTCCATCTGCAAGGCGGCCGTGACCGCCCTGCCGGCTTATTGTTGTTATGACAGGGCTACTTGAAGTCTTTGAGGTTGTCCGGGGTGATCAACTTGAACGGGATGACAATGTTCTGTTCGATCGTTTCGCCTTTGGCCATCTTGCGTGCCGCCTCTACCGAACCGTCCGCCTGGCCTTTTGCGTCCTGGAACACCGACACCGTCATCTCGCCCCTGGAAATCGCGTTCAAGCCATCCGGCGTGCCATCGACACCCGCGATCAATATGCTGCCGGGCTTGGTGCCGACCGACTTCAGGGCCATGGCGGCACCAATGGCCATTTCATCATTGTTGGCGAGCACGGCATTGAACGCACGGCCTTGGGTCAGCCAGTCGTTGACCAGGGTCATGCCCTTGTCACGCAGCCAGATGCCGGTCTGCTCTTGCTCGATCTTGATGTCCGGGTACTTGGCCAGGATCTCCTTGATGCCCTTGGTGCGGTTGGTGGTGGAGTTGTTCGCCAAGTCACCGAGCAAGATCACGATCTTGCCCTTGCCACCCAGTTTGTCGGCGATGTACTGCATTTGCAGGCGGCCGGCCTCTACATCATTGGAGGTCACGGCTGCGACACCTTTGGGCAGGTCCTTCTGGTCAGGTCGACGGTTGACGTACACCAGCGGAATGCCAGCCTCGGTCGCTTCCTTGCTGATTCTTGCCGTAGACGCCGTGTCCACCGGGTTGACGATGATGGCGTCGACTTTCTGGCTGATGAAGTTCTCGACCTGGCTCAGTTGCTTGACCACATCGGCACGAGCGTCTTCGAATTGCAATTGCACACCGTCGCCCTTCGGATAGGACTTGGCTTGCTCGACCATGAACTCACGCACGTTGGTCAGGTAGGTGTCATCGAACTGCGACATGCTCACGCCGATCTTGAGATCGGCAGCCGAGGCGAAGCTACTGGCCAGCAGCATGGACAGGGCCAGCGCGGTGAAACGGATCGGGGTCTTCATGAACGGTCTGTCTCCACATTCTTGTTGGTTTTTTGGACGTTGCGTTTATCAGAGCTCGACGGGCAGTCGGACCACCGGCGCGCCCGGGATGCAGCACACCAGCGCGCCTTTGTTTTCGACACACAGCACATTAAGGAAGGAAAAATAAAACGGGCGGGCGCGGGGCAGACCGCGTGACGCAAAGACGGGGCGTAAAACTCGCAGTACAGCGTTGAAGATTTTCATCTGACGGTACCTGGTTGTTTTTGATCTTGTTTTTGTTGAGTCGCACGAATCGAGTTCGAACGTACTTTTTGCAACCTGGAAAAGACTTTATTGGAAAATAATTTCCACATCAACACATTTTAGAATTTTATTCTATTTTTGTTGGAACCACCTGCTGGCGCTCGGCGCTGAGACGTGCGGCGTCCAATATACGGGTGGTTTCCAGCGCATCATAGGCGTCGACCGGTAGTGTTCCCAGGCCTTGTACAGCGCGTTGCAACTGACGGTAGAACTGCGTCCAGCAACCCTTCTCCGACGGCACCCGCTCCCGCTCCACCCCTTGCTCGAACCAACCCCAGCGCCGGTGTTCTTCTGCGCCCCAATGCTCGCCTTCGGTTTTGGGGGACTTGCCGGCCATCAGTGCGTCTTCCTGACCATCCAGGCCCTCCACGGTGTAACAACCCAAGGTGCCGCTTACCCTAAAGCGCGGCGCCTGGCTGTTTTGCAGCGCACTGCCCCACAGGTGGGAAATCACGCCGTTGGTGTGGGTCAGGGAAACAAAAAAACCGTGGTCGAGCGTTGGGTGTTCCGGGCTGAACTGCAATTGTGCGAATACGCGATCCACTGGGCCGAACAGCTGCAGCGCCTGGTCCACCAGATGGCTGCCCAAGTCTCGCAACCAGCCGCCGCCACTGGCATTGCCCACGGCGTGTGGGCTGTAGCGTTCGACCCGGGATTCAAACCGGGTGATCTCGCCCAGGGCGCCAGCGTCGATGAGTTTGCGTAACGTCAGGTAATCCGAATCCCAACGTCGGTTCTGATAGACACTCAGCAGCACACCTTGGCGCTCGGCGGCGGTGATCAGTGCCTGGGCCTGTTCAGCATTGGCGGCAAAAGGTTTGTCGCTGACCACGGCGATGCCGTGTTCGATGGCTTCCAAGACCAGCGCCGGACGGCCTTTGAGCGTGGTGGAAATGACCAGGGCGTCGACGCCGGCCTCAACGATCTGGCCAATGGAGTCGAAGGCTTTCACACCGGGATGATCAGTGTTCAATTGTTGCCGGCGCTCGGCTGAGCGTGTGACAACGCCGACAAACGTGGCGCCGGGCAAGGTTGCAATCAGCGGCGCATGAAAAAAGCGCCCGCCGTGGCCGTAGCCAACTAGTCCGATTCGCATGATTAGCTCCTGAATTGAATTGGAAACCCAATCCAAATGTGGGAGCGGGCTTGCTCGCGAATGCGGTGTGCCAG
>NZ_JBOICG010000498.1:0-4297 GCF_050739995.1 Pseudomonas sp.
GCGCTGTCTGTAGCCAGTGAGCGATCAAAGTCCAGTACCGTGTGCCCCCCGCCCGGTGGTTCGGAGGGTAGGCCGATCGTCCCGCGCGTGATGACCGCACGGGGCAGTGGCCCGGTTGCAGAAAGTGAACGCCGAAACGGTAAGCGCACCCGTAACTGTTCGGTACGTTCATCCAGCGGTCGCGGTTGGGCTGTGGTGTCATTCGGTGTTCGTGAATGAAGCAGCAACATGCTGATGTTCATCAGTAGATCGATCCAAGCCAATTCCCGGGCAGTGGGGTCGTCACTTTCCAGTTCCGGCAGGTCATTTTTCAGCGCACCCATCAGTTGCAGCATCCAACCCACCGCCGCGATGGGCCCGCGCACGGCCATCAGCAAGGTGTTGAAACCCAGCTGCAAGCCCTCTACGATCAATGCCCAACGGCTTTCAGTGTTGGAAGTAGAATCGCGTTCAGCCTGATCCACCAGTTGGTGGGCATCGCAATTGAACAGGTACGCCATCAGTGTGTTGTTCCTTTGCGCCTGAAGGATTTCATTCGAGCTTTCATCGTCGGCATCGGCCAATGTCGCAGGTGAGGGCTTGCTCGGCAGTATGTCGAACTCCGAGCCGATGCCTATCCGCACGTAGTGGGGCTCAATAAAACCGCCATTGCTGTAAACGGGCCTGGCGCTGTCGGTCAGCCAAGCCAATACGCTGTCTTGCAACTCGCCGGGCTGGACGATCGCGGCCAGTAAACTCGCACGGTCGGTGAATTCCCTCATGGATTGCCGACCGGCAGGGTGATAGAGCAGGTGCGGCCCCACACGCGGGTTTTTGGGCTCGATGATGAACATGTTTTGCACCACATCGGCGGTTGCACCGGGTTTGCGTACAAACGCGAGTGGGCGCAAGACGATCTCATCGTCGTCGACCCAGCGTTCCGATGCGCATGGTTTGAATGCCGCAGCAACCAAACGAATACCTCGGTGCGTAAACCCGGCTTCCCCGCGGATTTTGTGTTCCAACGCCTGAATATTCAGTTGCAGAGGGCGTTGTTGGATGTACAGGCGCTGACGCTTTTTTACCGCTGGTGTATCACTCAGCAGTTTTTCGCGAATGTAGTTGGGGTAGTTGAGGCCGATGTCTACACGCTGGACCAGTTGAAAAATATAGTCGGGCGTCAACCACGCTTCAATTTCCTGGCCGCCGGTGTGGCGTATGGTCATGCGTCCTTTGGGGCGTCCGGAGAGATTTTTCAGAGCCAGCTCGACCAGGTTCATGGACACCGGCTCGATGTACCCACCCTCCAGGCCGCCAACCGCGACATGAAAGGTCAGCTCCAGTTCAAGGGCTTTGTACGGCTGCGTCGCTGCATCTTCGCTGCACCTGCGTTCGCCGTAAAGGTGGTTGTTACGGTCCAGGCACAGTTGGTGGTCCAGGTGGCTGCTCGCATAGGCGTCGATGCTGTCCAGTTGATCCAGGTCCGTATCATTGAATGTCGTTCGCGTGAGAAGCGCCTGTTCCAGCAGGTATTGACGGTAAGCGAACCGGTCCGATGGAGCGGCATTCTTCAGCCAGTATGGCAGCACTGCCTGGATATGCGGCTGGGGAACAAAAGCTTCGGCACCCAACGAAAGTGACGGGTTTGTGATCGTTGCAAACAGTGTTTCCAATACGTCGATCCGGGAACTGCCGGGCAATTTTATGGCCGCCAGTTCTTCCAATTGCTGGTTGAGTATCAGGGCAGCCTGCACCTCGAAGATATTGCCGTCGGGCTCATACTGGCGCCAGGTGATGCTATCGGCGTAGAAGCGCTGTTGCGTGCGCTTGCACCAGGCCTCGCCAAAGGCATCCACACTGGTGAACGACTCTATCTGCCCCGATGTGCGGCATAACAAGACGTCCGTGCCGCTGATCACTAACAGGTCTGCGCTGGACATTGTCAGCGTGGCTTCGTTTCTTCGCAGCTGCGTTTCCAGGGTGTAGGCATAGACTGTGTTGTCGGGCGACGGCTGACTGGCACGGGTTTGCCGATCGGGGTAGGTCGTCAACGCCTTGAGTATCTGCAACTGCCGGGCACTGGCCGCAGAGTATTGAACAGATGAGCGGCGCAGTTGGTTGTGCAGTACTGTGGCTAACCATTTCCAGCGGCTGACGCCTGCGTCGCTATCTTGGCCCCAATACGCTGCGAGGGCACCTTGAAACGCAATAAACAGGACCTGTGGTAGCTCATGGATCACCGACTCAATGACTTTCAGGTCATAGGCGCGCGCGGGCTCATCTTTGTAAGGTTGATAAGTGAGCCGGTTTCCGGTGGCATCACTCAAGTAGCAGTCCTTACCGTCGCGCGTTGAGACATCAGGGTAACTGCCGTCAGCAAGATGGGCGAGCGCCACTTCCAGCAGAGGCAGCAGGGCTCTGCCACCACCGTCTCGTGGCTGTGCAAGGCGCAGGGACAAGACCGATTGGGTGAGTGGCGGGTATTGTTCCTGCAGGTTGTCAGAGAGCATTTGCGCAGCGACTGAGCGCAAGGTCGGGCGCGTGAGAAACTGCATGGCAACGCTTTGCTGGAGCAAGTGAACGGTGGGGTCAGGCATTGGGCATTCCTTATAAGTTGGCCTGGGAGATAGGTGCCTAAGGTAGTGCCGACATTGCGTGCGGTGTGGTAGTGCGATACTTCATAAATACCCATCAGGAATGAAAGCGCCGCTCTATCCGCTGGGCTGGGCTATCATTGGCGCTTTCCCGAAGATGATTGACTGCCATGACTGCCGACACCCTGACCTCCGTCCTTGCCACCAGCGATATGCTGGAAATCGATGGGCTGCACGCTTTCGAGTTCAGCCTCGATGAGCAGAAGCTGCTGATCATCGCCATGGACGGCCGCGCTGAAAAACGTTGGAGCTTCAGCCTGGAACAGGTTCAAGCAGCCACCTTCGACGACACCTTGCAAAGCTGGACCCTTACCGGTGATTCGGGCGAGCACCGCTTGATCTGCTTGAGCGCCTTCACCGGCAACAATAACGACGAGGATGAAGCGGATGATGATGCGTAAATTCTGGCCCCTGCTGATGGCGGGCAGTGTCGGTGCAATGTCGGTGCAAGCCGCGCCCGCCGATACCTATGAACTGCTGGTCGGCAGCTATACAGCCGGTACCAGCGAAGGGATCTACCGCCTGCAGTTTGACAGCCGTACCGGCCAGTTCAGCGGCAAGCCGGTATTGGCGGCCAAGACGGCCAACCCGTCCTGGCTGACGATCTCCAAGGACCAGAAACACCTTTTCGTGGTCAACGAGAACGGACCAGGCCAGAAAGACCCGGTCGGTCGCGTCAGCAGCTATAGCATCGACCCGCAAAGTCATCAGCTCACCCTGATCAACCAGGTGCAGAGCCTGGGCAACGAGCCGACCCACTCCAGCGTGGCCGCCGATGGGCGTTACCTGTTCGTCGCCAACTATTCGGTACTGGAAGACCCGGGCGGCAGCCTGGCGGTCCTGCCGGTGGACGCCACCGGCAAATTGTCGGCCCCGGTGCAATTGAGCGCGCACCCAGCCAGCCGCGTGAACCCTGAGCGCCAGGCGTCCAACCACGTGCATTCGGTGGTGTCGTCGCCGGACGGCAAGTACGTGTTCGTTCAAGACCTGGGGGCGGACAAGGTGTTTGCCTACCATTACGACCCCAAGGCTAACCATGAGCTGCCGTTGACTGCGGCCAACCCGGCCTCGGTGTCATTGCCACCAGGCAGCGGTCCGCGTCATTTGCTGTTCAGCGCCGATGGCAAACACGCTTGGTTGACCACCGAGATGAGCGCCCAGGTCGCTGTGTTCGACTACAACGATGGCAAGCTCAGCCAGACCCAACTGGTGGATTTCGCTGCCGGGCAACCGGTGTCCGACAAGGCCGGCGCGGCGTTGCATGCGTCCAGCGATGGTAAGTTCCTGTATGTGAGCAACCGTGGTACCGCCAACCAGATGCTGGTATTCAGCATTGACCCGACCACTGCGCACCTTAAGGAAATCCAGCGCCGTTCCGTGGAAGGCGACCACCCGCGGGAGTTCAGCCTGGACCCGAGCGGCAAGTTCCTGCTGATTGCCAACCAGAAAAGCAACGAAATCGTGGTGGTCGAACGTGATCCCAAGACCGGCTTGCTGGGCAAAACCGTGCAGAAATTGCCGATCGATGCCCCCAGCGACCTCAAGTTCCTGGTGCGTCAATAAGCCACAGGCCCCGTACGGCGGGGCCTGACCCTTTCTATTAATTCGATTAATAGCGGCTACTGTTTCAAAGCATTTTTAAGGTTCAACCCTCGGGCGTAAGT
>NZ_JBOICG010000499.1:0-7575 GCF_050739995.1 Pseudomonas sp.
CTCCGATGTAGAACGCGGACGCCGAACCGTGCTCAGGGAACTCCTGGAACGCAGTTGGCGGCGCGAAACCCCGCAACCGACCCGCGGGCTCAACTCCCTGAAAATCTCAAGCACCCTGGCTGGTGAGCTACCGCCGATGAGCATCCGCTTCGAGCATATCGGCGGCATTCGTATCGAGGGTAACGGTCGCCCCCTGCACCTGGATCACTTCCTGCCCAGCTTCAACAAGCTGAACGCTGTCAACATCAGCGACGCGCCACTGGGGGATATCCCCGCGCCGTTGTTCAACCTGCAACGCCTGGAGTTCCTCGGCCTGCCCCGTTGCTCGATCACGCTGTCAGCCTCTTCCGTGCAGAGCCTGGAAGGGATGAACCGCCTGGCATCCCTGGACCTCAACCACAACCCCCTGGGGCAAGTGCCGGATTTTCGACGGCTCACTCAACTGAGCCGGGTGCACCTGCGCAACACCGGCCTGCGCGAAGTGCCGACCGGCCTGCTGAGCAGCGAACAGCACGCGGCTGTCGACCTGAGCAACAATGCCATTGAATACCTGCCGTCGAGCGCTTCTGACCTGCCCGACACCATCGCCCGGGGCGTTGACCTGTCGGGCAATCCGTTGTCCAGGCAGGCAATGGAACAGATCAAGGCCTATTGCCAACGCACCGGAGAATTCTTCAGAGCCAGGGTTTCCGACGCTCAGCGCACACGCGTGCAACAGCTCTACCCGACCTTCATCGCCAGCGAGGCCGATCGTTTCAGCTTCAAACTGCCAGGCACGATGAACGACATAGACGCTGAAATGAGCGAGCTCGAAGAGGAATACCGACAGCTGGACACCGACCTGGATGAATGGATTCTCGATGTGCCGACGCATCACCCGATCCTCGACATCCCGCTGGACGAACAGACACGAGCCTTGCAGCAGTTGGTCCGGCGCAATTTCAAGACACTGCTCAAGCAAGCCTGGCGTTATGAGAGCCCCGAAGACGAAGAGAGCCTCGATGACGAGATGACCCATGCGGTGGCACTCGAAACACCCATACTCGGCGCCCTGCCACAACTCAACGCGCGTTTCGAGCATGTGACTTCGTTCGAACTGATCAGCGACGGCACAACCACCGAAGTCGACGGCACCCTCAAGGGTTTCCCAAAACTGCAGACACTGACCCTCAACAGATGCTCATTGCAAACCCTGCCGACGTCGATTTTCAGCATGTCGCACCTGTTCTCCCTGGATCTTGCCGAATGCCGACTGAGCTTGACGCCCGAGAGTGCGCGCTCACTGGAAAACTTGAATGGCATTGAGTTCCTCGACCTGAGCAACAACCCTCTGGGCCACGCGCCGGCTGTCAGCCGTTTGCATCAGCTGAGCTCGCTGCACCTGCGCGACGCCCAATTGCGTGAGGTTCCCGAGGGAGTATTCCAACTACCGTCCCTGCATACGCTGGACCTGAGCAACAACCTGATCGAGACGTTGCCCGACGCCATACTGGAAGTCGCAACAACGCTCGACAACGACTCCGACCTGCGCGGCAACCCGCTGTCTGCGCACAGTCTGGAATTGTTGCGGCAGTACTACCTGCGCACCGGTTTCGCCCTGTATGTCCAGGCAGCTACACGGGATGCCGCGGGCAACCGGTTGGTTCCACCGCAGGGGCCCCCAGAGGAGGAGTGAAGCAGGCGCTCAACCGCGTTCGGACGGCACCGATGACAGCTCGAACGGGCTGCTGCTGCGCCGCTGGTTGCGATCTTCACGGGGGGTGGCGCCGAAGAAATTGCGGTAGGCGCTGGAGAAATGCGGCCCCGAGGAGAAGCCGCACGACAGGCCGATCTGGATGATCGACTTGCTGGTTTGCATGAGCATCTGGCGGGCCTTGTTCAGGCGCAGTTCCAGGTAGTACTGGCTGGGGACGCGGTTGAGGTATTGCTTGAAGATACGTTCGAGTTGTCGTCGCGACACGCACACATGCTGGGCGATTTCGTCGGTGGTCAGCGGTTCTTCGATATTGGCTTCCATCAGCAACACCGCCTGGGTCAGCTTTGGATGGCTGGAACCCAGGCGGTTTTGCAGTGGAATGCGCTGACGCTCACCGCCTTCGCGGATGCGCTCCACTACCAGCTCTTCGGATACGGCCCCGGCCAGCTCGGCGCCGTGGTCACGGGCCAGCACCGCCAGCAACAGGTCAAGTACCGACATACCACCGCAGGCGGTCAGGCGGTCGCGGTCCCAGTCGAACAGATGGCTGGTGGCGATGACCTTGGGGAAGCGCTCGGCGAAATCATCCTGCCAACGCCAGTGCACCGCGGCGCGGTAGCCGTCGAGCAAACCCAGCTGGGCCAGCGGGTAGACACCAGCCGACAATCCTCCGATCACGCAACCGGCGCGTACGAGCTGCTTGAGCGCGGTACTCAGTTGCGAAGCGATGGCGGTCGGCGGCTCATCCGCCAGCAGGAACAGCTTCTGGAAACCTTCAAGCTTGCCGGCCCACGGTTCGCCCGGCAGTTGCCAGGCGCCGTCGCTGGCAGGCTCGGCGAGCAGGAATGACAGCTCGTAGACCACATCCGGATGCACCCGCTGGGCAACGCGCAAGGCCTCCTCAGCCAGCGCAAGCGTCAGGGCTTTTGTGCTGGGCCAAATCAGGAAACCAATTTTGTGGGCGGTCATGGAGTGCTATCCGAAGCCAGTAACAGTAATGAAGACAAGGGCTAATGCTAGCCCGTAATCGAGTACAAATCTCAAAACGATGCATATCCAATGTGGGAGGGGGCTTGCCCCCTCCCACACAAAGCAACCCCCATAGGCAGGAATTACTTCAGGCTGCCGGAGAGGAACTGCTGCAAACGCTCGGACTGAGGGTTCACCAGCACTTCACGCGGGTTGCCGCGCTCTTCGACGATGCCTTTGTGCAAGAACACCAACTGGTTCGACACTTCACGGGCAAAGCCCATTTCGTGGGTCACGACCACCATGGTGCGGCCCTCCTGGGCCAGGTCCTGCATCACCTTGAGCACTTCGCCGACCAGCTCCGGGTCGAGGGCCGAGGTAGGTTCGTCGAACAGCATCACCTCCGGTTCCATCGCCAAGGCACGGGCAATGGCCACACGTTGTTGCTCGCCGCCGGACATGTGGCCGGGGAACGCATCCTTACGATGGCCCACGCCAACCTTGGCCAAATAGTGCTCGGCCTTTTCACGGGCTTCTTTCTTCGACACGCCCAGCACGTGCACCGGCGCTTCCATCACGTTTTCAATCGCGGTCATGTGCGACCACAGGTTGAAATGCTGGAACACCATGGACAGGCGCGAACGCATGCGTTGCAGTTGTTTCGGGTCAGCGGCCTTCATGGCGCCGTCC
Source organism: Pseudomonas sp. (assembly GCF_050739995.1). Classification (GTDB taxonomy): domain Bacteria; phylum Pseudomonadota; class Gammaproteobacteria; order Pseudomonadales; family Pseudomonadaceae; genus Aquipseudomonas. Next base: position 3,356 of record NZ_JBOICG010000499.1, read on the forward strand.
TTGTTGGCCACCAGTTTCAGCTCTTCATTGTTGAGCAGAATCTTGCCGGCGTGGGGTTGCTCCAGCAGGTTGATGCAGCGCAAAAAGGTACTTTTGCCCGAACCGCTGGAACCGATGATGCTGATCACATCACCGGCCGCCGCGGCCAGGGACACGCCTTTGAGCACTTCATGACTGCCATAGCGTTTATGCAGGTCTTGGACTTCAAGTTTGTACATGCGGTCGGTTCTCACAAAAACAGGTGGTCAGTCGTTGAGCAAGCGCCCGTGACGCAGCGCTTCGCGCCCCGCCACCTTGGCCAGCCAGAAACCCGCTTGGGCATAACGTAGCCGTTCAACGGCAAACAACACCCCCGAGGTGCCCGCGCATATCGTGCTGACGCGGTCTTCCAGGGGGTCAATCACTTCAAAAATCGGCTCGCCTTTTTCGACCCACTCACCGGCTTTACGCAGGTAACTGATCACCCCAGCGTGGGGCGCGAACAACAATTCGGTACCCTCGAAAGGCACGCCTTCACAAGGTTCGAATTGCGGCGCGGGCCATTCGCCCTTGATAAGGCCCTGTTCGGCGAGGAACGCGAGAATACCTTTGGCGTGGAAGATCGCCTCGTCACGCCCGGTGTCGGCCTGCCCCCCCAGTTCCAGCGTAGTCGCCAGGCAAGCCAGTGGAATCTGCGCTTCGGGGAACGCTTGGGACAGACGCAGCCACGGCAGTGAACAGGCTTCATCGAACGAACTGCCGCCGGAGTCTTCCGCCAACAGGCCGACTTTGACATTCAGGTGCGCCGCCAGCGAACGCCACTGCGGCCAGTGCTGGGGCAGCGCGTACATGTGCAACGCGGCTTCTGCGTCGCAATGCAGGTCGAGCACCACGTCGGCGGTGCAGGCGTGGCTGAGCAAGATTCGCTGCATGCCTTGCAGCTGGCTACCAGGTTCGGGTAATGCATTGAGCGCGTCGGTCATTGCCTGACGGATCATACGCACGTTGGCGTGGGGATCATCGCCCAACTTGCCTTTGAGCAGCACGGCGACTGGCTCGCTCAATTCAACGAAGTCGCGGTTGAAGTTCTTGCCGCTGCCCACTTCGAAACGTCCCTGGTGGCTGCCTTGCAGCAGTTGACCCAGACCCATCGGGTTGGCCACCGGTACCAGCTCGATCACGCCATTGAGGGCGCCTTGCTGTTCAAGCTCGATAAGGCGCTTTTTCAGTTCCCAGGCGGCGCGCATGCCGGGCAATTCATCGGCATGCAGGCTGGCCTGGATGTAGGCCTTGCGTTCGCCCTTGCCAAAACGAAATACGCTCAGTTGACGCTCGCAGCCCAGGTGGCCCCAGGGCAACAGATGATCGATACGTTCCATCTCAATGCTTCCGTGGAGCCAGGTAGCTCAGCCAGCGGCGCTCGGCCAACTTGAACAGGCGCACCAGGATGAAGGTCAGGCACAGGTAGAACGCACCGGCCGTGATATAGGCTTCGAACGGCAGATAGAACTGCGCGTTCACCGTGCGCGCGGCACCGGTGATGTCGATCAGGGTGACGATGGAGGCCAGGCTGGTGGTCTGGAGCATCATGATCACTTCGTTGCTGTATTGCGGCAGCGCACGACGCAGGGCCGACGGCAGCAGGATGCGGCGATACAGCTTGTAGCGCGACATGCCCATGGCCTTGGCAGCCTCGATCTCGCCATTGGGCGTAGCCTTGAGGCTGCCGGCGATGATTTCGGCGGTGTAGGCGCTGGTGTTGATCGCAAACGCCAGGCACGCACAGAACGTGGCACTGGACAGCAGCGGCCACAGGAAGCTTTCGCGCACGGCGTCGAATTGCGCCAAGCCGTAGTAGATCAAGAACAGCTGCACCAGCATTGGCGTGCCGCGAATCACATAAGTGAACAGCCACGCCGCGCCGTTGACCAGCGGCTGCTTGGACACACGCATCAAGCCCAGGGGCAAAGCGGCGAGCAAGCCGAAGAACAGCGAGATGGCAAGCAGTTTCAGGGTGGTGACCAAACCGCCGAGGTACAGCGGCATGGCATCCCAGATGACGTTGTAGTCGAAGATCATAGATCAGCCGCCCTTACGCCTACCGAGTAGCGCTTCTCAAGATGACGCAAGGCCAGCAACGACACGCTGGTGATCACCAGGTACATCGCCGCCACCGCGAGGAAGAAGGTAAAAGGCTCGCGGGTGGCGTCTGCCGCCTGCTTGGCCTTGAACATCATGTCTTGCAGGCCCACCACCGAAATCAGCGCGGTAGCCTTGGTGAGTACCAGCCAGTTGTTGGTGAACCCGGGGATCGCCAGCCGAATCATCTGCGGCACCATCACCCTGAAGAACACCTGGAACGGGCTCATGCCATACGCCATGCCGGCTTCGGCCTGGCCCTTGGGAATCGCCATGAAAGCGCCACGGAAAGTTTCCGAGAGGTAGGCGCCAAAGATGAAACCCAGGGTGCCGATACCGGCTGCCAAGGGGTTCAAGTCGATATAGTCGTCGTAGCCGAGCATCGGCGCGACGCGGTTGAGCAAGTCCTGGCCGCCGTAGAAAATCAGCAGAATCAGCACCAGGTCGGGAATCCCGCGGATCACCGTGGAGTACAGATCGCCCAGCCAGGCCAACCAGCGCACCGGCGACAGGCGCAACGCGACCCCGATCAGACCCAGAACAATGGCCAAGGCCATGGACGACAAGGCGAGCTGAAGCGTCAACCATGCGCCATCGAGGATAACGGCCCCGTAGCCTTTCAACATGATTCAGGTCCTCGAAAAGGGGGATGAAAAAATGGCGCAAACCTCAGGAATTCTGTTGCTTGCGCCATTGCGGACAGACAGCTGCGACGAGTTACTTAGGGTCAGCGCCGTAAATATCGAAGTCGAAGTACTTGTCCTGGATTTTCTTGTATTCGCCGTTGGCACGGATCGCCGCGATGGCCGCGTTGATCTTGTCCAGTTCGGCCTTGTCGCCTTTGCGTACCGCGATGCCTACGCCGTCGCCGAAGTATTTGACGTCGGTGAACTGTGGGCCCACGAACGCGTAGCCTTTGCCGGCTGGAGTCTTCAGAAAGCCGTCTTGCAGCAGAGTGGCGTCAGCCACGGTGCCATCGAGGCGACCGGCTTCCACGTCCAGGTAGATTTCGTTCTGCGAGCTGTAAGGCACAACCGTGGCACCTTTAGGGGCCAGGACTTCCTTGGCGAAACGATCGTGGATCGAACCGCGCTGCACACCGATCTTCTTACCTTTGAGTTCATCCAGGCTGTCGCTGACAGTGGTGCCTTCCTTCATCACCAGGCGTGCCGGGGTCAGGTAGTAGCGGGTAGTGAAGTCCACGGACTTCTTGCGGTCGTCAGTGATGGACATGGACGACAGGATCGCATCGATCTTGCGCACTTTGAGCGCAGGGATCAAGCCGTCGAACTCTTGCTCGACCCATACGCACTTGACCTTCATCTCTGCGCACAGGGCGTTGCCGATGTCGTAGTCAAAACCCACGATGCTGCCATCCGGCGCCTTCGAGGCAAATGGAGGGTAAGCCGCTTCGATACCAATCTTCAGGGGTTTCTCATCAGCGAAGGCCTGCATGGACAGCACGGACAGCGCCAGGGCGCCCAACAGCACGAGTTTCTTCATCTTGGGACTCCATCGGTATAGGGCAAAAAACAGCAGTATGAGCCATGGCCCACGATGCGACGTAAGGGAAACCGAATAGCGGTGCTGCGTCCTACACCAGTTACACACTGGAGACGACGAGCGAGTGATCGGCATTCTAACGACAGGCCAGAAGCCGATATTTCCTCAATGCGACAACAATTTACAGAAGCACCGAGAAAGCGGTTCCAGCACATTGACAGCCTCTGATTTTTATGCAGAGACAAAAGATATTAAACCTGTTGATGCTGCAAATTGCGGGCCTATTATTCGCAAACCCTTCTAGCACGGCAAGTCTGGCGTTTAATCTTATTTGTTGGGGTGTCTAAAACGCGCTTTTTCGGGGCGATGGCGTAGCACATTGCCTCAGGTTTGGGCGGCAGGTTACACATTTGCACCGCTCGGTAACATCCAGAAACGTCCTACGAGAGAAACCGATATTTATTGGCCTCTGCGTCACGCAAGGCCGTCAGACAGCTCAACAACCTTGATTTGAAATGCAATCCAACTGTGGGAGCTGGCTTGCCTGCGATAGCAATCTGTCAGTTAGTCCACCTTTGCCTGACACGCCCTCTTCGCAG
>NZ_JBOICG010000500.1:0-9815 GCF_050739995.1 Pseudomonas sp.
GACCAGCATCTTCAGCGCTTTGCCATTGCAGCTGTCTGCGGCTCGATGAGGAGAGACATATCGACGTCGATGTCTCAAATTTACCGGCAAAAAGGTAGGGTTGCGGAATCGATGATCAAATCCCAGACAATAAAAAACCCCGTAGACATTAATCTACGGGGTTTCCAAGAGTGGAGGCCGAGGTCGGAATCGAACCGGCGTAGGCGGATTTGCAATCCGCTGCATAACCATTTTGCTACTCGGCCTCAAACGATCAATGCCTTTGTTGCTGGCACTCACCGTATAAAAACTTGAGTGGGCTATAAAACCCTGCCTCTACTCTAAATCATTGAATACATTGAAGTTTTTAATGCTTCGTTGCGTTCGATGGGCGCCATTATGTACTCATTTGCTTTTGCCTGCAACCCCTTGATTTCAAAAATATTTCGTACTGGCATCAAGGAGTTGCGGGCGTGTCTTACTCCTTGATGCGTTGCTCGCGGTACTGCGGGTCAGCCTGGATCTGGGCGTCGGTGAACGGCAGTGGGCGCAGTTTTTTCTCTGAGAAAGCTTGGGTCTGGTCCTTGGCGTGTGGCGACGTGGGGTCGCTGGATTCAGAGAACGCCAGTACGCCGAGGGCTTGGGGGCCTTTGTCGTCGAAGGTCACGATTTGCAGGTAGCTGGTGCCACTGACCACTTCGCGTTTGCCGTCGGCACGGGGTACGGTTTGCATGGCGTTGTAGATGCCCAGTTGTTGCGGGCCGCCGTGCATCGGGGTTTGGCCGGAGACTTGGATGTCGCCCCAGCGGGTCAGGCCGAGTTTGCTGACCTCTGCAGTCGATGTGAGCATGGCTTCGCGCAACGCCTTGGCCACGGGCGCACGGTCGATGGCTAGGCCGCGGGGCGTGGTGAGCGGTTGGGCCGGGTTGAAGGCAATGCGCCAGGCGTCTGGGATCTGCTGCAGGTGTTCTACCAGGTTGATGAAGTGCACCAGGCCCAGGCCGCTGTCGAGATTGGCGCGCTGGTCCCAGTTTTTCAGGCTGGTGCACAGTGGCTGCAGTGCAACCGCGTCCGTGCCCAGGCGTTTGGCGCAGAACTCAAGCAAATCGGGCATGACTTGGCTGGCAAGGTACACCTCGTTGTCCATGACCATGTTTTGCAGGTCGGTGACGGTGATCGGTTGTTTCTCCAGGGATTGCAGGCGCTGCACGGCGAAACGGGCACGTGGGCCGAGGCCAATATGGTCCTGGCTGATCACGGGTGAGAACCCGGTCAACGGCGCCTTGGGGTTGGCCAGCCACGCCGAGTCGTTGGAATGCTGCACGTAGTCGCTGCGTTGCAGTTGCGGCAGTTGCTCGGCCGGGAAGATGCCAGGCTGGGCCGCACGCGGGTCGACGTCCCAGGCACAGGCGCTGTGGGCGCCGTCGAGCATGATCATCTGCAGGCCGGCCCGAGGGTCGCTGCATTGTTTGAGTTTGGCGGCGCTGACGTTGGGCACCACCGACAGGTTCATGTACAAACTCTGGCCCTGGTCGTCGGCGGCCAGGGTGTTGACCCACGGGATGCCTTGCAGGGAATGGACAGAGGCTTGCAGCTCCTTGAGGCTGGCGGCGCGGTTCATCGCATACCACTGCTGCAAGACGCGGTTATTGCCCAGGTTGGCGTCGCGTAGGCTGAAGGCGTAATGGCTGTCCCAATCCAGCTTGCCGGGCCATTGCACCACAGGACCGAACTGCGAGCTGTAGACCGTCTGCACCTGAGGCTTGAGGCTGCCGTCCGACTGCTTGACCTGCACGGTGACCGGGGTTTTATCCAAAGGGATGGATTGACCATCGAGCAAGTAGCGTGTGGAATCCTTGGGGTCGAGCGTCAAGCGATACAAAGTGAAATGCTTGGAGGTGTCGACCGTATGGGTCCAGGCCACATGCTGGTTGAACCCAATATTGATCACCGGCAAGCCGGGCAAGGCAGCGCCCATCACGTCCAATTGGCCAGGAATCGTCAGGTGCATCTCATAAAAGCGCATGCCGCCCACCCAAGGGAAATGGGGGTTGGCCAGCAGCATCCCACGACCGTTGAATGAACGATCGCGACCAACAGCCACGGCATTGCTGCCCCGCTCAAGGTTGAAGCGCTGCTGACGCTCAGCCGCCAGCTCAAAGACTTTCGCGTCATGCTGCACACGGGCTGTGGCTTGAGGTGGCCTTGCGCCAACCAGCGCTTCGGCGAATTGGCCGACACCGCCCTCCACCAGCAACCGGCGTGTCAGTTTGACCAAATCTTCAACCACCAGCGGCCTCACCCACGTTGCCTGACAGTGGTTTGGCGCGCCCTGCTCTTTCAGATAGCGGTTGTAGCCGGCCACATAACCTTGCATGCGCTGCTGCATTTGGAAGCTTTGCGCCTTCCAGAAAGCGCCAACGGCCTCAGGGCTGTTGAGCCAAGTGAAAAATACATCGCTGGCCAGGTTGTTGCGCTCTTCCAGCGTCGCCTGCTCCGGGCCGAAGTAACGGGCGCGCTCGCCGTTCACGGTCACCACTTCATTGGCCAGTAAACACAGGTTGTCCTGGGCATAGGCGTAACCGATGCCGAAGCCCAGGCCGCGTTCGTCATTGGCGCGAATATGCGGCACACCGTACGTGGTGCGGCGTATTTCCGCCGACGCCTGCGCCACCTGCTCGCGCGCCGACGCGGCAACGCTCAACGCCAGCAGAACCCCTGCCACATACACCCTGGCCAACCCGTTGGAAATAATCACGCAAGCTCCACAGTCAAATTGAACACCCCACTGGCGGGCATCTTCCCCACCGTAAGGACGCATACAACCCGAAACAATTTAGCCAAGCTGGGCTGATTCGCAGCGTTTGACCTGTGACAAACGCGATACCGACAAAATTTCTACATCTGTCGCTTCATGATTTGCGTCGCTCGTTCGTCTTACTGACTAAGAGCGCCATCATTTTCCTGATCAGGCTCTGATAAGGAGTTTTTTTGCATGTACAACTCGCAACTGCCCACGGACGGACACTCACAGGCTGCCGACGCCAATTTCAGCGCAGCGCCCCAAACGCTTGGCAAAGTTCCCGACCAGCAAGGCAACCAACGTATTCGCCATTTGCTCAAGTGTTTTGGCCTGCGCACCAGCCTGATTCGACTGAAAGTCATCGACGCCCTGCTCACTGCCGCAGACAACCAGCGCACCCTCGGGGTACGCGGTGTGCACAGCCATTTGCTGGAGCTGGGCATCCCGTTGTCGTTTCTCAGCGTGCGTGAGGTGCTCAAGCGCCTGTGCAGCGAGGGCGTGATCACCCTCAATGCCGATAAAAGCTACAGCCTCCACGAAGAGGCTGCCAAAGTGCTCGACGGGCGTGCCTGAGGTACGTCCTTGAGATCAGAAGTGAGGCTTGACCTTGCGACGCATGATGCCGTTGATGATGACCACGATCACCGCCACGGCAATGGCGATGTACTGGAACGTCTTCTCACTGATAACCCCAGTGTTTTGCAGGTACGACAAACCAAACATCGTCGCCAGTACTGCCAGGGCTATCAGAATCGAATATTTCAAACGTTGCTTTTGAGTCATGACGGGTTCCTGAACCTTGAGAATGTATCCACTTTGTACCGCCGAGCATGCCAAGCACATACCCGTTAGTGGGGATGGATGGGAGTCGGCAAGGTCCTATGTTACAGGCGATGTAAAAGTTTGGCTCGTACCACGCCTGATAGAGCCTGTAAGTACTTAGAGGATTTTGAAATGTTCCGTCGAATCACACTGCTGATTCCATTGCTGATCATGCTGAGCATGAGCGGCTGCTTCTTCTTCCCACACGGTGGTGGCGGCTGGCATGACCACCGCTATGACGGCGGCCACGGTTACGAACACCGCTGATTACACGTTGGTCTCGCTTTCCTGACCTGAAGGCGAGACCTGCTGATTTTTCTTCTCACACTTACCCAACTGTCCGCCAGGAACGTCTGTCGCTGATTCGCACACCCACCGGAGCGCCCAACGCACCTCTGCGTTGCTGTTTTGGCTCCTTCGTGTGCACTTCAGTGAGAGAAATAATGACGATTTCCTTCAGTCGTTCCGCGTCACTTACCTATCCCCTGCCGTCTCTTGATCCGGTAAAGACGCAGCAACCCGCACCGCAATCTCGTGTAACACGCTCCCCACCCAACGCCCCATCACCTGACGGCCGATTAGCACTGAATACCGCCTTGGGCGATCGGCGTGACCTGCAAAAGCTGGTGCATGCACTTCGTACAGTCGTCAAGACACTCCCCGAGAACGCCGAAGCCGCAGCGGTGTTGGCTGCCTTGAAAGAAACTCACGTAGCAATCGACCCGCACTCGTCACTTCGCCGCGAACAAACGTTTACACAGCACGACGTCAGTCTTGACACTTTCCTCCAGGCCAAGGGAATTCGTCCGCCAACCTCAGTGGCAGACCTGCAGACGCTGGCTGACACCTTCGCCGACCACTCCCTGACTCACCCACTGGGCAATTTCGGCGGTGCCTTGTCGTGGGCATTGCCCCTGAGCGTGGCAAACCAACGCAAAGTGTTTGACGTGGTCGCCTGTAACAGCGCCAACCTGGAAGGCCTGCCTCTGCAAACTCCTCGTTTGGGCGCTTTGGATTACCTCACCAGTGCAGTGTCACTGTCGGCAAGCGACATACAAGCCCCGGACAAAGCACTGGAAAAACTGCTCGACACTTCAAGATCGCAGGCCCTGGGTGAAGCAATCCAGCGCGATATCCAGGGCATCGCCACCCAAAGCAGCATCAACGATTACGTATTGGCCGCCATCCATCTAGGGCTTGAACCTGAATCTATCGAGTCCCCCAAAAGAAACAACGTAGCGGGCTTCAACCTGGCGGCGCATGCCTATTTCGGCAAATCACCCGCAGACGTCATCGAGGCGTTGACCGATCACCTGAGAAACAGCGGCAGAACGTCAAGTGACAACGCAGAACTGGGCGCCCGCTTGTTACTGGCACGCGTCGCGCCACAGTTTCTGGTCAAGGACATCCCTGCCGGGGTGGACATGGGAAGCCAGGCATGGACAAATCTATGCCTTGCGGTGTCACGCATCGAAGCCGAAACACCCGGCAAGTCCGCGTTAATGAGCTTCGGCGAGGTGATGCTGGCTGCCGACGAAATGCCGCCAGTCAGTGAGTCGACACAAAAAGCCTTGTTGATTGACTGGGCCATTGCCAATCAGGTCGTCGATGAGCACATGGACGAGACTTACTCCAACGAAGACGTCGAATTAGCACGAGTAGCCTTCAACCAGCAGCAGAGCGATCTGAAAACCGCATCCGAGATGCTCGAGACCCCAATGCCCAACCGCAAAGCCATGGCCTTGGCGCTGCTCAAAAAGACATTCGGCGACGGTATCGACTTTGAGCATAAGGCTTTGCGAATAAACTATGGGAGCGAAACCCCTGGCCCTCGTTTCAGCGATCCCTATTCAATGCTGGACATCACCATGCAGGGGCTGAAGCTCAACGACAGCTGGCAAGTGTTCGCAAACAACACCCTCGATCTCCAAGCGTTCACTGCCTTCACCCAGCGACCTGAATTCAACATTCCTGCCACCTTCGATAAAGCCTTCAGTGAGGTCACCAAGCACTACAAAGATATCAAGCAGCACCTGATGATGAATGCCATCACGCACCTGCCCCTGGAAGACCGTACGCAACTCAATTACGGCAAGTTGAGATTCTTCAAAGAAAACTCATACAAGACGTCACTGATTCCATTCGTCGATGACAGCTTGTTTCATTCCAGCACCACGATACAGGTGCAAGCCGAGCACAACGGTCAAACTCGGTCTTATGCCTTCGACACCGAGAAAGGCACCATCAAAAAAATCCTCACTCGCCCGGCAGATCGCAAGCCGGAATATGTCTCCAATGAAGTGAACAAAATCGAAGAGTTCTTCCCCGATGCCAACGCTCTGGCCCTCCAGGAATACCGAACGATTTATCACAGGCCCAACCACTTCCAGAACCCGCGTATCCAGCAAGTCGCGGCAACGGTCGTCAAGGGCTTGGGTATCGACAGCGCTGCTGTCAGGCGCCAGGCAGAAGGCCGTACACCCGCTGAACAACGTAGTGACACGTTGAGTTCGATGGGTGAGTTCTTACTCGATCTTATCCCGCTCCGGTCAGCCATCGTCAATTTGAGTAATGGCAACTACAAAGACGCCGCTGTCGACCTGGCACTGGATGTATTCGGCTTCGTCACCGCGGGCTTGGGTATGGCGGGAAAACTGGCGAAAGTCACCGGTAAAACCAGTAACGCGCTCACGAAGGTGGTTCAAGGCAGTCGAATAATCGGCGCCACCGCGGTCAACGCATTCAACCCGCTGGGTGGTTTGGGCGACCTGGCGGTAGGTGCGGGCAAGCTTGCCGTACAAAGCACCAACGCTGTGTCTACAGGCATTCAACGTTTGCGCGGCATGGGCAACGGTGCCGACTTGGCGTATGCCAGCTCACGGTTTGATGCGGCAGCCACCGGGGTACTCAAGGTGGGTGATCAGACCGTCGTGGGAAGCGCCGTCAAACACAACGATCACTGGTATGCATTCGATGCTGACCGCTTGCAGCCTTACGGCCCTCCTCTGGAAGGCTTCAACCCCACGGACACCTTGATGCCACATCCCCTCAAGACCTACACCCACACCCCTCAACGTGTTCAGCCCTACGTGGTGCGCCCTCCTCACCCCCACGTAGGCGCAATCAAAGCCCCACTGCCTGCCGGGGATTATGTTGAAAACACAATGGGCAAACTGGTACCGGGGCACTTCATCCCTGGCAATGGCATGGAGCAGACAAAGGCCTACTTCACCCAACAAATGGAGAATTACCACAACACGATAAAGGCCGGTGGCGCCTTACCAGCACCGCCAACGCTACCTGCTCTGCCTAAGCAAATTCCGCCGCAGGACCTGATTACCGAAGCGTTGAAGGTTTCGCAAGGATTGGTGTTCGGAGAAAGCCACTCACAAATGGCCAGTTTCAAATTGCTGATGGCCAATATGCAAACCTTCAAGACGCAAGGCGTCAAAAAGGTCTACTTCGAGGGCGTCATCGACCTCCCGCCCTTTGGCGCCGTGGACGATGGCATCAGCAGTTTGGGGAGCACAAAAAATGGCCGCTCGAATCCGACGTTCAAACAGCTTCGCGATGAGTTCAGGAAAAACGGTATTGAGGTCTTGCCGTTGGACCATTACTACCTGACGCGGCACAAGGATGAACGACCGTTGCGCAGCCGCACCATTCAGGGCGTCAACTCCGACATACGCCTGAAAGAATTCAATTATTTTGCCGCCGAAACTATCCAGTCAAACTCCGGTACGGAGAAATGGATCGCCCTGGTGGGCAACGCGCACATGAACACCTCGGAAGGCGTGACAGGTCTGGCGGAGTTGACCGGCGCCGTGGGTATCGGCGTGTTTGACAACAAGAACGTACCGGCCTCCGTGGGTTTCAGAGATACCCGGCACGTTCCTGACCCCAATCAACCCTTAAAGCGCACAGACCTCCCCGGCAATTTGCATATCTACATGAAGCCTTAGTCAGTGCACCCAGCGCTGGTGCAGCCATCGCGCCAGCGCATCCAAGGCAAACCCCAGGAGACCGATCAACACCACCATCGCCATCAATTCCGAATACGCCAGCCGATCCCGGGTGTCGAGAATGTAATACCCCAACCCCGCACTGACGCCGAGCATTTCGCACGGCACCAGTACGATCCACAAAATGCCGATGGCTAGGCGCACGCCCGTCAACACATGTCCCACCACGCCGGGAATGATCACGCGGCGCAACGTCTCCCAGCGCGTGGCACTCAAACTCTTGCTCAACTGCAACCAACGCGGGTCCAACTGACGCACGCCGGCGGCAGTATTGAGCATGATCGGCCACACGGCAGCAAAGGCCAGCAGGAAGTAGATCGGCTGGTCCCCAACGCCCATCAGCATCACCACAATGGGCATCCAGGACAGCGGTGAGATCATCCGCAAAAACTGAAACGCCGGGGTAGTCGCCGCCTCCAGGTTGCGCGAACTGCCCACCAGTAAGCCCAGCGGTACACCGATCAGCAATGCCAGAAACAGGCCGACGAAGATACGCTTGAGGCTAACGGCAACATGCAAGTACAGATCGCCACGACCGAGCAATTCCCACAGGCTGCTGAACGTGGCCGTCAGGGAAAACCGCGCCGACAAACCGTCAGCCTCGCCAAACACCTTCACCCCAAGCCACCACAACAGCAGCAAGCCCGCCAAGCCACTCAACCCGAGCAACCAGCCCGGGATTCTGCGGTTATTCAAACGCCGATCTCCTCGTGCCGCTCAAAGCCATCCGGCAAGCCGAAGGTCTTCATGCCGCCGACGGCCTCGATGGCGTTGCGCACGAAGCGGTCATCCACCAGGTCCTTGGCGACGAACGCCGGATCGAGGTCGGCGAGGAATTTTTTGTCGCCTTCGATCAATGTGTCTTTCAGGCGGCGCACCAACTCTTCGGTGTAGCTGGGGAACGGGTAAGGCTGGAAGTCGATACGGTGTTCGTCCCAGTTGGCATGCTGGATCGCACCATCGGCCAGGTAAGCGGCGCGGTCAGCCGCGGCCGGTGCCAGGACCTTGCTCAACACCGGCTCCGCGTGGGGCGTGTAGCGGTTCGGGCCGTCCTTGGACAGCAACTTCACCGCCTCTTCGCGGTTGTCGCGGGTCCACACCTGGGCCTTGACGATGGCGTTCACCACCTTCTGCGACCACTCCGGGCGGTTGGTCAGGTCGTGCTCGTGCATGAATACCACGCAGCACGCATGGTTGCGCCACACATCGCCGGTAAAGCGCTGCACGCGACCGACCTTGAGGTTCTCCGCCAAGGCGTTGAACGGCTCGGCCACGATGTAACCGTCAATGCGCTTGCTGGCCAGGGCCGGAGGCATGTCGGAAGGCGGCAACACGATCAGGTTGACCTCGTTGGCCGCAATCGCACTGCCCGCTGCGCGCGCCACCGGTGTCAGGCCGTTGTCGCGGAACAGTTGCTGCACCACCACGTTGTGGATCGAGTACCAGAATGGAATCGCCACCGACTTGCCGCCCAATTGCTTCACGTCGCTAATACCGGGAGCCACGGTCAGCCCGGAACCGCCCACGTGGTTCCAGGCCACCACCTTGGCCGGCACTTTACTGCCATAGCGTGCCCACACCGTCATCGGCGACAACAGGTGAATCACGTTGACCTGCCCGGAAATGAACGCCTCGATCACCTGGGCCCAACTACGCAACAACACCGGACGTTCGGCCTTGATGCCCTCGGCCTCGAACAGGCCATTGTTGTGCGCCACCAACAACGGCGTGGCATCAGTGATCGGCAGGTAGCCGATACGCACAGGCGCGTCCGGTTCACTGGCGGCGCGAGCTTGCAGGCTGCTCAACAGCGGTAATGCACCGGCGGCGCTGAGCACCGCCGACAGTTTGAGAAAGTCACGGCGCGAGTGGGTCAGGTCATCCAGACACATGGCTAAGCTCCAGCAGTTCAAGGGGGTTGGGTTGAGGGCGGCTCGCCTGCCGTAAGGTTTTCAGAATGTCGATACGCAGCGCACCCATCGCCTCCACCTGCTCTTCCCGTGGCTGTGGCAGGTCGATGTGCCATTCGCCCAACGTCCGCGCCGGGCGGTTGCCCAGTAGCAGGATGCGGTCGGACAGCAGCAGTGCTTCATCAATATCGTGGGTGATCAGCACCGCCGCCGAACCTTGCTCGCGGTTGATCTTGAGTAACAGGTGTTGCATGTCGGCGCGGGTCACTTCGTCCAGGG
>NZ_JBOICG010000501.1:0-8521 GCF_050739995.1 Pseudomonas sp.
CCCTCCCACATTTGAAATGCATTCCAAGTGTGGGAGAGGGCTTGCCCCCGATGGCGTCAGATCAGTCAGCAAAAATTCATAATTTGCGCCACACACTCGCCAGCCAGGGTTGCTGTTCCCTCGGCAACCCCGCTGGCCGGTAATAGTGTTCCAACTCCACAAAACCGGCCTCGCTCAGCAACGTCTGCCATGCTTCCAAGTTGTGATAAGACCCATACCGCGGCCCATTCCACCCTTCCTGATTCTCGCCCCGTGGATTGGAACTGAACAACACGCCCCCAGGCTTCAACGCCCCATGCAATTGCTTGAGCACACGCGGCAGCTCCTGCCTGGGAATATGAAACAGCACCGCGTTGGCGAAGATCCCGTCGAAGCGCTCGGCAGGCAGGTCCAGCTTGAGGAAGTCCTGCTGCAACACTTCGCAGCCGCTGTCTTCGCGCGCCATCTGCGCAAAGCGCTCGGAGCCATCGAGCCCCACGGCGATATGGCCCCTGTGTGTAAATGCCTGCAAGTCCCGCCCTGGCCCGCAGCCGAAATCCAGCACGGTAAACGGCGCCGTGCCCTGGATATGTCGCAGCAGGGCGTCGATATTCTGGCTTACATCGTGATCGCGGGTGCCTTCACGGAAGTCCTCGGCCACCTTGTTGTAGTGGCCGAGGGTGGTGGAAGTGATCTGGTCGAGGTCGTCGGGCTTGAGGGTCATGACGGCAATACCGAGTGTTGAGATGACCCGACTATACCTCAGCGCTTGTTCAGCACCCGCGCCAGGCGATCGCCGCCCAACTGAATCACTGCCACCAGCACCACCAGCAACACGATCACCGTCAGCATGATCTGCGTATCAAAGCGCTGGTAGCCGTAGCGGTAGGCAATATCGCCCAGGCCGCCTGCGCCAATCGCCCCGGCCATGGCCGATGAGTTGATCATCGTCACCAACGTAATGGTGAACCCGCCGACAATCCCCGGCAGCGCTTCCGGCAACAGCACATGCCAGATGATGTGCCAGCGACGGCAACCCATGGCCTGTGCGGCTTCGATCAGCCCATGGTCGACTTCCCGCAGGCTCACTTCGGCAATCCGCGCAAAAAACGGCGTGGCAGCGATGGTCAGCGGTACGACGGCTGCCCAGACACCGTAGGTGGTGCCGACGATCAAGCGGGTGAACGGGATCAGCGCCACCATCAGAATCAAAAAGGGGATGGAGCGGAACAGATTGACGAACGCGCCCAGCACACGGTTCAACGCCGGTGCCTGGTAGATCCCGCCCTTGTCGCTGGTGACCAGGAACACCGCCAGCGGAATCCCTACCAGTAGGGCGATCAGCGACGACACGCCGACCATCAACAAGGTGTCGATGGCGCCTTGCAACAAACGATCAAACCACATAACCCAACACCTCCACCTGTTGCGCCCAATTCCCTGCACGCTTGCGCAGTTCGACGGCGTTGTGGGGCGAGCCATTCACCGCCAGCAGCAATTGCCCCAGGGCATGCCCCTGAATCCGTTCCACGCCGCCTTGCAGCAAGCGCACACGTCCGCCCAGGGCGCCGAACAGGGCGGCCAGGTCGGGTTCATCGTGGGTGCTGCCGGTGAACTGAAAGCGCAACACCAGCGCGGCGTCGCTCGAGGTCTGAGTGGGTTGCAGGCGGCTTTGCAGTTCTTCCGGCAGCCCGTGTTGCAAGGGCGCCAACAGGGTCTTGCTGACCTCATGCTGCGGGTTGCCGAACACTTGCCACACGGGGCCTTGCTCGACGATACGCCCGTGTTCAAGCACCACCACGCGGTCACAGATGTCGCGAATCACTGCCATCTCATGAGTGATCAACACAATGGTCAGCCCCAAGCGTTGGTTGATCTCGCGCAGCAGGCCGAGGATCGACTGGGTGGTTTCCGGGTCGAGGGCCGAGGTGGCTTCGTCGCACAGCAGAATCTCGGGGTCGTGCACCAGCGAACGGGCGATGCCCACGCGCTGCTTTTGCCCACCGGACAGTTGTGCCGGGTAAGCGTTGTGCTTGTCCTTGAGGCCCACCAGCTCCAGCAGTTCGCGGACCTTTTGCTCACGCAGCGGTTTGGGTACGCCGGCGACTCTGAGCGGCAACTCGACGTTCTGCCACACGGTCTTGGCCGACATCAGGTTGAAGTGCTGAAAGATCATGCCTATGCGGCGACGTAGCGCCACCAAGTGGTCTTCATCGAAGTCGCCAATGTCGACCTGATCGATCAACACCCGCCCGCTGCTGGGTTGCTCCAGGCGGTTGATGGTGCGGATCAGCGACGACTTGCCGGCGCCGCTGCGGCCGATGATGCCAAACACTTCGCCGCGCTGGATCGCCAGGTCAATGCTTTGCAGGGCATGCACCGTGCCGTCGTAGGTTTTACCCAGGTTGATAAAGCGCACATGGGCGCGGTTCAGGTCTGGGTGCAGTTCTGTCTGCTCGGCGTCCCTGGGCGGTAAACCCAGGTCGCGCAGTTGGGCATTGGCGGCGGTCATTTTTTATCTTCCCAGCCCACTTGGTAGAGCTTGCCGAGGGATTTATCCAAGGCTGCGCGTACCACTGGCGAGTGCTGGTAGATATCGACGAACTTGATCACCCGTGGATCGGTTTTGCTTTTCGGCTGGATCACGAACTGGATCACGTATTCCGGGTGGTCGAGGCCGTCGAACAGCAGCGCCGATTCGGCATCGAAGGTCTTGGACAGGCGGATATACGCCGGGTAGCCCTGCACCAGGTCGGCATCGTCATAAGCGCGTACCAGTTGCACCGCTTCCACTTGCAGGATCTTGATCTTTTTCGGGTTGGCAACGATGTCTTCTTCGGTGGCCTTGTAACCCACGCCTGGCTTGAGGGTGATCAAGCCCGCTTTGGCCAGCAGTTGCAGGCCGCGCCCGCTGTTGATCGGGTCGTTGGCGATGGCCACGCTGGCGCCCTGGGGCAGGTCATTGATGCTTTTGTACTTCTTCGAGTAGAGGCCGACGTTGTTGATGATGCCCGGCGCGTACGGTACCAGGTCAAAACCAGCGGCGGCCTTGGCGTTTTCCAGGAATGGAATGTGCTGGAAGTAGTTCACATCGATATCACCGGCAGCCAGGCTGACGTTGGGCGCGATCCAGTCGGTGAACTCCACCAGCTCGACTTTCAGGCCCTGTTTGCCGGCTTCGGTGACGGCGGCTTCCAGGGGAATTGCGAAGGCGGCGGTGGTGCCGATTTTCAGCGGCGCGTCGGCGGCGAATACCGTAGCGCTGAACAAGCTGAAGGCTAGAGCCAGTGCTTTGACTGGGTGGGAGAGGAGGGTCTTTTTCATAGTGTTTATCCAGTCATGTTGGGAGCCATGAAGATCCAGTGTGGGAGGGGGCAAGCCCCCTCCCACACTTTGTGTTCACATTTTTGGCTCAATGGCGGTAGGTAGATCCGGTGTGTTGTTCGGGCAGGCGAGCGGTAGCGTGAAAGACCTTTTCCCTCAGCGTCCCGGCCTCATAGGCTGTCTTGTACGAGCCTCGGCGCTGCAACTCCGGCACCACCAAATCGATAAAGTCCACGTAGCTTTCCGGCGTGACAATTCGCGTCAGGTTGAAGCCATCCAGCCCGGTCTCGCCGATCCAGGATTCCAGCTCATCGGCCACCTGTTCAGGCGAGCCGACCAAGGTGATGTAGCGACCGCCCAGGGCGTGCTGTTCGAGCAATTTGCGCCGGGTCCAGTCGTTGTTCTGCAGGTTCTTGGTCGCCGACTGGATCGCGTTGCTTTTCACGTACTGGATCGGTTCGTCCAGTTCATACTGGGCAAAATCAATCGCCGTGGAGGCCGAGAAATGCGCCACGCCGGCTTCCGCGCTGGCGTAGCTCAGGTATTCGGCGTGCTTCTTCCAGGCCAGCTCCTGCGTGGCGCCAACGATCACGTTGAGGCCCATAAACACCTTGATGTCATCCGGGTTACGCCCAGCCTCGACGGCGCTGGCGCGTACCTTATCCACCTGTACCTTGGTCGACGCCTTGTTCTGCCCGCTGATGAATACGCACTCGGCATGCCGTCCGGCGAACAATAGGCCACGGTCGGAACTGCCGGCCTGGAACAGCACTGGCGTGCGCTGCGGCGAGGGTTCGCACAGGTGATAACCCTCTACCTGGTAGAACTCGCCGTGGTGCTCGATCTTGTGCACCTTGCCCGGCTGCGCATAGACCCGCGCCTGGGGATCGTTGAGCACGGCATCGTCTTCCCAACTGCCTTCCCAGAGTTTGTAGAGCACCTCCAGGTACTCATCGGCCTGGTCGTAGCGGCGGTCATGCTCGACCTGCTCGGTAAGGCCCATGGCCTTGGCGGCGCTGTCGAGGTAGCCGGTGACAATGTTCCAACCGACCCGGCCACGGCTCAGGTGGTCGAGGGTGGACATGCGTCGGGCGAACAGGTACGGCGGCTCGTAGGTGAGGTTGGCGGTCAGGCCGAAACCGAGGTTTTCAGTCACTGCCGCCATCGCTGACACCAGCAGCAATGGGTCGTTGACCGGCAGCTGGATTGACTCCTTGAGCGGCACGTCTATGGAGCTTTGATAGACGTCATATACACCGACGATATCGGCAATGAATAAGCCGTCGAACAGGCCGCGTTCCAGTGTCTTGGCCAGTTCGGTCCAATACTCGATGGTTTTGTACTGAGTCGAAGTGTCCCGTGGATGGGTCCACAGGCCGTGGTTGATATGCCCGATGCAGTTCATGTTGAAGGCATTGAGCAGGATTTTTTTCTTGGCCATTCAGATGGTCCCCCGCAGTGGCGGGTTTTCATCGTTGAGGTAGTAATTGCCCACTGCGTGGTACTTCCAGCGCACGGGGTCGTGCAGGGTGTGCACGCGGGCGTTGCGCCAGTGGCGGTCGAGGCCATGCTCGGCCAGTGTGGCCTGGCTGCCGGCCAGTTCGAACAGGGTGCTGCCGGCGGCGAGGGAAATCTCGGTGCTCAGGGCGCGGACCTCGGCGACAGCGATTGACGCTGCCGCCACCGTCTCGGCATTGGTCTGGGCCTGGGCGCGGTCGAGGAACTCGCCGGAGCGCTCCAGCAGCGCTTCAGTGGCGTGCAGGCGGACGCTCAGGTGGCCGAAACTTTTCAGGGTCAGCGGGTCTTCGGTGGCCTTGTCGTTGCCGGAATCGATCCACGGACGGGTCTTGGTACGCACGAAGTGCAACGCATCTTCAAAGGCCGCACGGGCAATGCCAGTGTCGATGGCCGCGTGAAGGATCTGCGCCAGTGGACCGACGGTGGTCGGGCGTTCGAAGGCGCTCTGGAACGGGATCACGTCCTGCGCCGCGACCCACACGTTATCGAACACCACCGAACCGCTGCCGGTAGTGCGTTGGCCGAAGCCACTCCAGTCGTCGATCACGCTCAGACCTTCGCTGTCGCGAGGGACAAAGGCGAGCTGTTGCACGCCATGCTCATCGACCACCGACGTGGGGATGCGCTGGGCGTAGATCGCACCGGTTGAATAGAACTTGCGGCCGCTGATGCGAAAGCCGTCGCCGTCGCGGGTGAGGGCGGTGACGCGGTCATGGGCGGTCTTGGTGCCCAGTTCCGCCAGGGCGTTGCCAAAGCGCTGGCCGGCCAGCACCTCGGCGTATAGGCGTTTTTGCTGCGTTGGGCTACCGTTCACGCGCAGCACTTCCAGTGCATAGAAATGGTTCTGCGGGATCTGGCCCAGGGAGGCATCCGCCTGGGCAATCAGCGCGATGACCTTGGCCAGGGTGACGTTGGATACGCCCGCGCCGCCGTATTCCTTGGGGACGCTGATGCCCCACAGGCCGGAGCGGGAAAACACGTCCAGTTCGGGCAAGGGCAGGCGGCGCTCGCGGTCGCGCTGGGCGCTGTCGCGACGGAAGTCTTCGGCCAGGTCGCTGGCGACAATAAGGGCTTGTTCGTCGCTGGTGATAACCGCGACGTTTGCAGAGAAAGTCATGTGTGTTCTCCAGAAGCTCGTGGAAAAAGTGTTCTGGTCGGTTAAATCCAGGAATGACGAGCAGGCAAAGTGCCGTTCAAGCGGTAGGCGCCGACGGCGTGATATTTCCAGCGCACCGGGTCGTGCAGGGTGTGCACCCGGGCGTTGCGCCAATGGCGATCAAGGTTGAATTCGGCGAGAGTGGCGCGACTGCCGGCCAGTTCGAAGAGCTTCTCGCTGACCAGCAGTGACACTTCGGTGGTCAGCACTTTCGCCTCGGCCACGGCAATCGACGCCCGGGCGGCGGATTGCGCGGTGATCGGCGCCGCGCTGACTTCGTCCAGCACCTTGGCAGCCTTGCGCAGCAGCGCTTCGGCGGCGTGCAGTTCGATTTTCAGCTTGCCGATGTCGGCGATTACGTACAGGTCGTCGCTGGCCCGTTCGACCTTGGCGTCGATCCACGGGCGCGAGCGTTCACGCACGAAAGCGATGGTGTCATCCAGCGCACCACGGGCAATGCCGGCGTCGATGGCGGCCTGGATCAATTGCGAGACGGCGCCCTGGATGTTCGGGCTTTCACCGATGCGCCAGTTGTCCACCACCAGCTCCACGTCCACCGACACGCGGTCCAGCAGCACGGTTCCGCTGGCGGTGGTGCGCTGGCCGAAGCCTGACCAGTCGTCAACGATGCGCAGCCCTTCGGTGCCACGGCGCACGAACGCCATGACTTGCTTGCCGTCGTCGTTCAACGCCTTGATCGCCACCCAGTGGGCGAACAACGCGCCGGTGGAGTAGAACTTCTGGCCGCTGATGACGTAACCATCGCCCTCGGCAGTGAGGCGTGCCTTGAGCTCCAGGGTGTTCTTGGTGCCGCGTTCCGGGCCGCCATTGCCGATGCGCCAACCGTCGAGCACGCTTTGGAACAACTGCTTTTTCTGGCGCTCGGTGGCAGTGCCCTGCAACAGGTACAGGATGCCGAAGTGGTTCTGCGGGATCTGCCCCAGGGCCGGGTCTGCCGCGCTGATGATTGCGAACACTTCGGCCAGGGTCACGAATGACACTTGCGGGCCGCCGTATTCGCGGGGAATGGAAATACTGCCCAGCCCACTGCGGGTGAACTGTTCAATTTGCGCCCACGGCAACTGGCGCTGCCGGTCGCGCTTGGCCGCCTGCAGGCGCGCGGCCTGGGCCAACTCGTGAGCCGCGTCAAGCGCCTGGGTGTCGTTATGCAGCACGGTGGCTGGCAATAACAGGGGGGCTACGTCCAGATCACTCTGGGGGGGTGTCACAGCCAAATTAGACATCAGCGCCGCTCCTTGGCTGCACGTAATGCCCTGGCGTTATGCACCGGGGTAATTCTGACCATACCGACCTCGCATTCAATGAAATAAAAACAGAAAAATCAGAGATGTCCGGTGGTCCGGTGCATATACCCTAAGCGCGTTAAATTTTTAAATAAACTAACTTTTAGGAATATGCATAGAAGGGCAATCACCCAGGTTCACAAGGCGAGCCGGGGTGACGCGGTTGGTGGATCGACGCGGCCCTGGCCGGGCGAGTCGGCGTCTGTGGCGCGGAGGCGGCGATGTTCAAGATGCGGGGCGGTGCCCAGCGTGAATTATTGCCGACGCGATCGAGAATGCAGTAGGTCACGTCCAGGCGGCAGTTGTCGCCCGCTTCGACAATCACCGTCGAGGGCACCCACATCCGTACCGTTGATCCGACGTCCTTGGCTTGGATCTTCGGCAAGTCCAGGCGTACATCTCCCCAACGCAACGTAATGGCGTCTCCGGTTGCCATGTTCAGGTAGGGATCAATGCATAGCGGAATACCGCGCTGCACCTGGCGGCAGTTGACGCCGTAACGACGGATGGTTTCAGGCAGGTGGACAGGGGCGAGGTTCTGGTTTTCATCGCCGAACAAGGCTGAGTGCTGACCGCCCGGGCAGTTGGTCTTGACCCGTACCGTGGTCACTGCCGAACGCACAGGGCCATGGCCGATTTGCAGGACTTGGTAGTGAACCCGTGCAGGGCCGTCCAGCACAAAACTTTCCGGCACCCGAAGACGGGTCGGGGTACCGACCTTGCACGCAGTCACCCGCCGTGACGCGGCAAAGCAGTCGTTCCAGAACAGTTCGATCAGGTCACCTTCATCCATGCCTGGGTAGGGTGCAATGTCGACCTGCAGGTGTGCAGCGGCCAGGGCGTTGATGCCGTTTCGAATGGCCTGGGGCAATGTCGGGGCGGTGAGCAGGGGGCGCGTCATAAGTCATCTCCTTGATGCAGCCAGCAGCGATCGTTCCGGCCTCGTAGGAGGTTCGGAAGGAACGATTCAGTAAGTAGCCGGGATAGGATCCAATCCTCTGGACGCTAGATAAGAGGGTTGGCCAAGGAGCGTCAATGGCGGCACAGGGCTAAACGGCGGGTTGGAGCAGATTCAGAAGGGTCTGACTGGGGGAAGGATTTTAAGAGGCAGGCGGCGGTGTGTTTTGCCGCTGGATGCGAGGAATTTTTGTAGGCCCCGCTGACTTGTAGTGAGGGGGCTTGTCCCCCGCTGGGCTGCGTAGCGGCCCCAGGTTTTTGGGAGCGCTGCGCACTCCAGCGG
>NZ_JBOICG010000502.1:0-2080 GCF_050739995.1 Pseudomonas sp.
TTGGAATGCATTCCCCTGTGGGAGCGGGCTTGCTCGCGAAGACTGACTTTCAGGCGCCTCGGGCTTCAGCCAGCCGCCGATTCAACTGATGCCGCCACCGCACATACAGTAACGCCGTACAAAACACCGCCAGGCTCGCCAGCATTTCCAGCATTCCGAACACCTGCCGGTTCGGGTCATACGCCGCCAGCGCCCCCTTGATGAAGTACAGGTTCACCACAAAGCACATCCACGAATGCCCGCGAGCACTGCCCAGCAGTATCCCGGGTGCCAGTATCAGCAGCGGCACCAACTCGATCAGCAGGATCACCCACGGACGGGCGCCGTGCAGGTCCGCAACGAACAGGTAATACACACAGAGCAGACCCACCAGGCCAAGAAATGCCAACAGGCTCAATGCCCGCGCCACCTTGACCCGTGGTTCAAGCCACGCTTGCGGCGGCAGGACCTTAGGCTTACTGGCCACGGCCGTTCTCCAGCAACAAGGCCGTGTTTGCCAGACGCAGACCCAAGGCGCGACACAGGGTGATTTCATGTTGATCGAGCATGCGCTTGCCATCCGGTCCCGAATGGTGGCTGGCGCCATACGGCGTGCCGCCACCCTGGGTGTCGAGCAACGCCTGCTCGCTGTAGGGCAGGCCGGTGATCAGCATGCCGTGGTGCAGCAACGGCAGCAGCATCGACATCAGCGTGGTTTCCTGGCCGCCGTGCAGGCTCGCGGTAGAGGTGAACACCCCGGCCGGCTTGCCCACAAGGGCACCGGTGAGCCACAGGTTGCTGGTGCCATCGAGGAAATACTTGAGCGGCGCGGCCATGTTGCCGAAACGGGTCGGGCTGCCCAGGGCCAGGCCCGAGCAGTTTTTCAGATCATCGAGGCTGGCATACAGCGCGCCTTCGTCCGGGATGCTCGGCGCCACGGCTTCACACTCGGTGGAGATTGCCGGCACGGTGCGCAGGCGCGCCTCCAGGCCGGCCTGCTCGATGCCCCGGGCAATCTGCCGAGCCATTTCACTCACCGAGCCATTGCGGCTGTAATACAGCACCAGCACATAGGGAGACGTCACGGCAGGATCTCCAACACGTTTTCCGGTGGGCGACCAATGATGGCTTTGTCGGCGGTTTCCAGGATCGGACGTTCCATCAACTTGGGGTGCTCGGCGATGGCGGCGATCAATTGTGCTTCGCTGAGGCTGGCTTCGGCCAGGTTGAGGGTTTTGTTTTCGTCTTCGCCGGTGCGCAGCAATTGGCGCGCACTGATGCCGAGCTTGCTCAGCAGAGCCTTCAGTTGCTGGGCGTTCAATGGGGTTTCCAGGTAGCGCACGACGGTCGGAGCGAGGCTGCGAGCCTCCAGCAGTTCGAGCGCACCGCGGGATTTCGAGCAGCGCGGGTTGTGATAAAGCGTCAGATCGGTCATGTGCGGGTCGCATCTTACGTAAGGTGGCGGGTATTCTACCTGCGCGGCGGCCCGCTCTTAAACCGTAAGAGGCGATAGGTCGCAGCCAACGTTCATTTTTACGAAGGATTACCCCATGACTAGGCGACTGATCGGTGCATTGGCGATCATCACAACCCTGCTGCTCAGCGGCTGCGGCAATGACTACGGCGTTGACCAATACGGCAAGAAAGTGGCGGCCGACCGTCTGGACAAGCAGTGGGTGGTGGTCAACTACTGGGCTGAATGGTGTGGCCCATGCCGCACGGAAATCCCTGAGCTCAATGCCTTGGCCGACCAGTTGAAAGCGCAGAATGTGGGGGTGTTCGGAGTCAACTTCGACAATGTGCAGGGTGAAGAGCTCAAGGCCGCCAGCGAGAAACTGGGGATCAAGTTCACCGTCCTGGCGCAGAACCCGGAAGGGATCTTTGATATCCCGCGCAGTGAGGCGCTGCCAGTGACCTATATCATTGATGACAAGGGCAAGGTGCGTGAGCAGTTGATGGGCGAACAGACGGCGGAAGGGGTGATTGCGAAGCTCAAGGCCTTGCGCGGCTAGACCAACAACTCCAAATAAATGTGGGAGGGGGCTTGCCCCCGATGGCGGTGTAGCAGTCAACTGATGTATCGACTGACACACTGCTATCG
>NZ_JBOICG010000503.1:0-7808 GCF_050739995.1 Pseudomonas sp.
CTTCAGACCCTGAACTGATCCATCAACCCCTGCTGCTGATTGGCCAGGCTGTTCAGCGCCTGGCTCACCCGCGCCGACTCATTGGCCTGCTCCGACAACGATTCAGTCACATCCCGAATTGTCGCCACATTACTGTTGATCTCTTCAGCCACCGCGCTTTGCTCTTCGGCGGCGCTGGCGATTTGCAGGTTCATGTCGCTGATCACGGTGACCGCCTCGCCAATCTGGCGCAAGGCCGTTACCGCCTGCCCGACCTGTTCGACGCTGCCTTGGGCCTGGCGATAGCTGTTGCCCATGGAGCCGACCACATCGGTGGTGCCGTTTTGCAATTGTTCGATCACCAGCCGGGTTTCTTCCACCGATTCCTGGGTACGTTGCGCCAGGTTACGTACCTCGTCGGCAACCACCGCGAACCCACGACCAGCTTCACCGGCGCGGGCCGCCTCGATGGCGGCGTTGAGCGCCAGCAGGTTGGTCTGCTCGGCGATGCCACGAATCACTTCCAGCACCGAACCGATTTGCTCGCTATTGGCAGCCAAACCTTCAACCTGAGCCATGGCGGTGCTCATGTCGGCGGCGAGCGCGCCGATGTTGGTGGTGGTGCGGTCGATCACGGTCAAGCCTTCGCGGGTGGCCTGGTCGGCATCCCGTGCGGCCTGGGCGGCTTGGGCTGCGCTGCGGGCGACGTCCTGGGCAGTGGCGCTCATCTCGTGGGAGGCGGTGGCAACCTGATCCACCTGGCGATATTGCTGCTCCATGCCGGCGCTGGTTTGAGTGGCAATCGCGGCGGATTGGTCGGCGGTGCCACGGGCGTCCTGTACCGAACGTTTCACCTCGGCAATGATCGGTTGCAGCTTGTCGAGGAAGCGGTTGAACCAGCCAGCCAGTTGGCCCAGCTCGTCTTTTTTGTCGTAGGCCAGGCGACGGGTCAGGTCGCCTTCGCCACTGGCGATGTCTTCAAGCATGCGCGCCACACCGAGGATTGGACGGGTCACGCTGCGCGCCATCAGCCACACCAGGACCAGGCCCACCACCGCGGCCAGCAGGCCCAGGCTCAGTTCCAGCAGCGTGCCCTTGGCGTTATCGGCGTCCAGTTGCGCTTTCAAGGCTTCTGCAGGGACGACCAGGACTTTTTCTGGAACGTCCAGCAATACACCCCACGACTTGCCACCCGGTATCGGTGTAAACGGCGCCAAGACCTTGAGTTGGTGGTCGGTGCGCAGGCTGCGGGTTTGCGTGCTGCTGGTCAGCGCGCTGATCAACTGCGCACCGCTGGCGGTATCGACCTGGTCCAGGCGCTGGCTGAGTTTGCTGGCATCCGGGCTGTAGCCGGCGAGCAAGCCGGTCGGGCTGAGGATGCTGACCTGGGTCTGGCCGTCATACAGCTTCTGGCTCGCCTGCTGGCTCACGGCCTGCAAGCTGTTGAGGTTGATGTCCACCGACAGCGAGGCAATGACTTTGCCGTTGGACATCAGTGGGAACACGATGCTGGTCATCAGCACGTTCTGCCCGTCGATCACATAAAAGTACGGTTCGATCACACAGGGTTTGAGGGTAGTGCGCGGGCAAGTGAACCAGGCATTGGCTTTCTCGCCGCTGGGGCCGACGCTGGTGTCGGCCATGTCGCTTTCGGGCAGCGGCATCGAGGTCAACTTGCCCGGGGTGGGTTGTGACCAGTACAGGGCAAAGCGGCCTTTTTCGTTGCTGCCCAGTTCTTTCTGATTGGCGAACAACTCGTCCTTGCCGTCCAGCGCATTGGCTTCGAATACCAGGGACAGACCGAGCAGGTCCGGGTTGGCCTGCAGCGCGGCCTTGACCTGGCGAGTCAGGTCTTCGCGGGTGTCGAAGGCATCGAGGAAGCGTTTTTCAGCTTGTTCGCGCAGGAACAGCACTTGGCGGGAAAACCCATGGCCGTACTGATAGGCGTCCATGAACTGCTGGCGAATGCCCAACGCTTGCACTTCACCCTGTGCCTCGATGCGCGCCTGGGCGGCAGCATCGAGCATCTGCATGCTGGATGCCTTGACCTGCTCGGAACTCTGCTCCATGCGATACAGCGACAGACCCACCAGCAGGGTCACGATCCCCAGCAGGCAGAGGCCGGCGAGCAGGGTGATTTTCCATTGAATGGAGAGCTGCCTAAGCGACATCGGGACATCCTTACCTGAAAACACGTAGAGATCCGTTATCGGCTGCGCTAATTATTTCTTTATTCAACCGTTCAATATAAAGCTCAAAGCGGTGTCGTTTTTTGACATGGTCGCTCACCTGCTGCAAAGTGCGCGCCCTCTAATAAGACCTCTTCAGCCTGCACGCTGGCCACTCTATTGAATGGCTGCCTGGGCGCCGCACGCCTGTTTTTATGTTTTTTGTCT
Organism: Pseudomonas sp.; assembly: GCF_050739995.1. Taxonomy (GTDB): domain Bacteria; phylum Pseudomonadota; class Gammaproteobacteria; order Pseudomonadales; family Pseudomonadaceae; genus Aquipseudomonas. Next base: position 2,376 of record NZ_JBOICG010000503.1, read on the forward strand.
TGAGGTAACCATGATTAACGCAGTAATCGCCGCGGTCGGCACGATGTTGGTGCTCAGCCTGTCCCGTGTGCATGTGGTCATCGCCATTATCGTCGGCGCCCTGGTGGGCGGCTTGACCGGTGGCCTGGGTATCGACGCCACGCTCAAAGCGTTCAACGGTGGTTTGGGCGGCGGCGCGACCGTGGCTTTGTCCTACGCTTTGCTCGGCGCTTTTGCTGTAGCGATTGCCAAATCCGGTTTGGCTCACGCCCTGGCGGATAAGGCATTGCTGTTGGTCGATCGCCAGGAAGCGAGCGGTGGCAGTCACGTCAAATGGCTATTGATCGGCCTGCTATGGGTGGTGGCGATTGCCTCGCAGAACATCCTGCCGATTCATATCGCCTTCATCCCCTTGTTGGTCCCGCCGCTGTTGTACGTGTTGACCAAGCTGCAACTGGACCGCCGCCTGATCGCCTGCGTGATGACCTTTGGCCTGATTACGCCGTACATGTTCCTGCCGGTCGGCTTCGGCAATATCTTCCTCAACCAGATCCTGCTGGCCAACGTGGCCAAGAGTGGGGTGGACATCAGCCAGGTCAACGTCACCCACGCCATGGGCTTGCCGGCGTTGGGCATGGTCGTGGGCCTGCTGGTGGCCGTGTTTATCAGCTACCGCAAGAAGCGCGTGTATGACCTGGAAAAAATCGAGCGGGTCGAGCAAGTGGCGGTGCAATACAACCCGTTGACTCTGCTGGTGGCCGGGCTGGCGATTGCCTCGGCGTTCATCATTCAGTTGTGGTTGGACTCGATGATCATCGGCGCCCTGGCCGGGTTCCTGATCTTCTCGGTGTCGGGCATCGTGCGCTGGCGCGAGACCGACGACCTGTTCACCGAAGGCATGAAGATGATGGCGATGATCGGCTTCATCATGATTGCCTCGTCGGGTTTTGCCGAAGTGCTCAAGGCCACCGGCGACGTGCGTTCGCTGGTAGAAACCTCGGCGGCCTTCATCGGCCATAGCCGTGGCGTGGGTGCATTGCTGATGTTGCTGGTGGGCCTGCTGGTGACCATGGGCATCGGTTCGTCGTTTTCCACGGTGCCGATTCTGGCCGCGATTTTTGTACCGCTGTGTGTGCAACTGGGTTTCAGTCCGTTGGCCATCGTGTGCATCGTCGGTACGGCGGGCGCCTTGGGTGATGCGGGGTCGCCGGCGTCGGACTCCACCCTCGGCCCGACCTCTGGCCTTAACATCGACGGCCAGCATCACCATATCTGGGACACCGTGGTGCCGACCTTCCTGCACTACAACATCCCGCTGTTGGCGTTTGGCTGGATCGCCGCAATGACCCTCTGACGACTCGCGCCTACAGATATTTCGCCATTGGCCGTTAACCTCTCAAGTCGCCACGAATAAGAGAGAAAAGCCATGCGTCTGAGTTTGAAGGCCAAAGTCCTGTCCCTGGCCGTCGTGCCGGTACTGCTGTTTGCCGTGGTCATCAGCCTGACCACGGTGTGGATTCTGCAGGGCCAGGCACGCAACGAGGTGGACGAGACCCGCCAGCGCCTGCTCAATGACGCCAAAGCCACCCTGCAAAGTTATGTAGAAGTGGCCATGACCACCATCAAGCCGCTTTACGACGCCGCCGCCCCCGGTGATACGGCGGCGCGGGCCGAGGTGGTCAAGCTGCTCTCCAACACCAGCTACGGCAAGGATGGCTACTTCTTCGGCTACGACTCCGAGACCATTCGCCTGTTCAAGGGCAACAGCCCTGACGGCGTGGGCAAGAGCTTCAAGGACAATCGCGACCCGAACGGCGTCTACGTCAACCGCGACCTGGTCAAGGTCGGCAAGGACGGCACTCACTACCTGCAGTACAGTTCGACCCAGCCCGGCCAGACTGAGTTGGTGCCCAAGCTTGGCTACACCGTGTACTTGCCGAAATGGGACATGGTGATGGGTACGTCGGTGAACCTGGATGGCATCGAAGCCCAGGTGGCGGTGGTCGAGGCCAAGGTCGAGAAACGCATGGAAGGTGTGCTGCTAAGCATCCTCGGTGTGGCGGTCGTCGTGCTGTTGGTGATCGCCGCGGTCGGCATGGTGGTGGCCAATACCATCTTGCGTCCGCTGAACCTGATGAAGGCCAACCTTGACGATATTGCCGCCGGTGAGGGCGATTTGACCCGTCGCCTGGCCATCACCAGCCAGGATGAGTTGGGCGAACTTGCCAGCGCGTTCAACCGGTTTGTCGACAAGATCCACGGCCTGGTGCGCCAGATCACCGAGATGACCGCCCAATTGACCGGCCTTGTCAGCCAGGTTTCCGATCAGGCCCAGCGTTCCGAGCAGGCCATGGAGCGTCAGCGCCACGAGACTGACCAAGTGGCCACCGCCATCAACCAGATGTCCTCCGCTGCCCACGAAGTGGCGCGCAGTGCCCAGGGGGCCGCCGTGGCCGCGCAACAGACCGACGCCGAAGGCCAGGCCGCCAAGCGTGTGGTGGACGGCAGCATCGCGCAGATCCATGCACTGGTGAACGACATCCGCAGCAGTGGCGTGTCCCTCGACAGTCTGCAGCAGGATGTTTCGTCGATTGTCAGCGTGCTGGGCGTGATCCGCTCGATTGCCGAACAGACCAACCTGCTGGCGCTCAACGCGGCGATCGAAGCAGCACGGGCCGGGGAGGCCGGGCGCGGGTTTGCGGTGGTGGCCGACGAAGTACGCGCCCTGGCCAGCCGCACCCAAACCAGTACCCAGGAGATCCAGGGCATGATCGACCGCCTGCAAAAAGGCACGGTCGCCGCCGTGGACGCCATGCGCCGCTCCAGTGACGCCGGCGACGGCACCTCGGCCCAGGCCAACGAAGCCGGCGCCTCGTTGGACACCATGGCGCAGTTGATCGGCACCATCAACTCGATGAACGCGCAGATCGCCAGCGCCGCCGAAGAGCAGACCGCCGTGGCCGAAGAGATCAACCGCAGCGTGCATCAGATTGCCGTGGCGGTGGACAGCGTGGCCGATGAAACCCAATTGGGTGCCCAGACGTCCCGCAGCCTGGCGGAGTTGGGCCAGCGTTTGGGGCAGTTGGTGGGGCAGTTCCGGATCTAGAGATCGCGCATCAATAAGCCAAAGCGCAAATCCATTTCGATGGGCAGCGGCACATACACCGTGTGCCCATCTCCCGGCGCCACCTCGATGGGTTCGCCTTGGGTGTTGTGCAACGTGGCCAGGTCAAAGTGAAAGTTGCCGCTGGGCGTCATCAGCTCCAGGTGATTGCCCACGGCAAAGCGGTTCTTCACCTTGACCTCGGCCAAGCCACTGCGGCGCTCGCCCGTCAATTCCCCGACAAACTGCTGGCGTTCCGACACTGAGCTACCGTTTTGGTAGTTCTGGTATTCGTCGTGCACATGGCGGCGCAGGAAGCCTTCGGTGTAACCACGTTGGGCCAGGGATTCCAGATCAGTCATCAGGTTGCGGTCAAACGTACGACCGGCCACTGCATCATCGATGGCCTGGCGATACACCTGGGTGGTGCGGGCGCAATAGAAGTGGGACTTGGTGCGCCCTTCGATCTTCAGTGAATGCACGCCCATATGGGTCAACCGCTCCACGTGTTGCACCGCGCGCAAGTCCTTGGCGTTCATGATGTAGGTGCCGTGTTCATCCTCGAAGGCGGGCATCTGTTCATCGGGGCGGTTGGCTTCCTGCAACAGGAATACCTGGTCGGTCGGTGCGCCGATGCCCAGCGTCGGCTGATATTCCTGGACGATATCACCCGTGGCGTTTTCCACAGCGGGTGTCGCCTGGTATTTCCAGCGGCACGCGTTGGTGCACGTGCCCTGGTTGGCGTCGCGTTTGTTCATGTAGCCGGAAAGCAGGCAGCGTCCGGAATAGGCCATGCACAAAGCACCGTGCACAAACACTTCCAGCTCCATGGTCGGCGCCTGCTGGCGGATTTCGCCGATCTCTTCCAGGGACAACTCCCGCGACAGAATCACCCGACAGATGCCTTGCTGCTGCCAGAACTCGACGCTGGCCCAGTTCACCGTGTTGGCCTGGACCGATAGGTGAATCGGCATCCACGGGAAGTTTCGGCGCACCAGCATGATCAGGCCTGGGTCGGACATGATCAGCGCATCCGGGCCCATCGCGATGACTGGCGCCAGGTCCTTGAGGAAGGTTTTCAACTTGGCGTTGTGCGGCGCGATGTTCACCACCACGTAGAAGCGCTTGCCCAGGGCGTGGGCTTCCTGAATGCCCAGGGCCAGATGGGTGTGATCGAACTCGTTGTTGCGCACCCGCAGGCTATAACGCGGCTGACCGGCGTAGACCGCATCGGCACCGTAGGCGAAGGCGTAGCGCATGTTTTTCAGGGTGCCAGCGGGGGCGAGCAGTTCGGGGGCAATAACAGAGGGCATGGTCGGCACTTCGATCAAAAGTGCGGCAGGGTAGTGCAGGCCTGGCGAAGGGTTGTTGATCTGGATCTATGCCTGGCGCAACCAATAGGGCGTTTGTAGAGATTGCGGACTAAGCCGCAGAGCTGCACGCGCCCGTTTTCCTGGCATGGATCGGCCCGTTGCCCTGGACTTCAAGCGTTGAGCCTGAAGTTGGACGCATATTGAAGCTGTCTTTCGGCGTCGGATAACGAGGTGAGCGGGCCGCTGATGAGCTCGCCATCGCGTACCACATACCAGCAGGCGAGCAGGCCCAACTCCCGCAGTGGGGTGGGAACGGCGCTACCGATGACGGACATGATCTGAACAGTGGGCATAAGTACCTCCAATCGTTATGGAGGTCACCTTACGGTGGGGGACGCTGAGGAAAAATCATCTGGCTCGATAGTCGACATCAACGCTAGGCGTCAGTCCACCACCTGATCCAGCATCATCACCACTTCCTGCTCACTGAGCAGGCCCTTGCGCACCAGGTTTTCTGCCAGCAACGCCAGGAATTTTGCACTGCGGTGGCCTTCCAGGTGCTTGAGTTCGGTCAGGGCGCTGTAGACCTTGCTGGAGGTACAGAGGCCGGCAGTGCGGTGCGGGTTTTGCGTGGGCATGGTCAGTCGTCCTTAATTGTTATTCGGTGGACAGGTCGATAGTGAGACCGTTTCGTGACGTAAACATGACAGGACGGGCCTCAATCGAGCAAGAAGACATTCGACCCTCATGATGTCGGATTGCCGCTCGAACATTGTCCTCACTGCGACCTTGGCAAAATAAATCCAGACCGTGCAGACAAAAAAAGGCCCCGCGTGTGGGCGAGGCCTGTTCAGTCGAATCCGTTCAAGGTTACCAGCCGCGGCCGTAGTAGCCGTGTGGGTGGCCGTAATAGTAGCCGCGCGGTGGGCCGTAATAGACCGGCGCAGGGCGGTAGTAAACCTGTTGTTGCACGTACACCGGTGGTGGCGGTGCGTAGTAGACCGGCGGAGGAGCGGCATAGACCGGTTGCGGCTGGAC
>NZ_JBOICG010000504.1:0-7748 GCF_050739995.1 Pseudomonas sp.
GATGAATCCACCTCGGTCTGCCGGAAGAACCCATAAAAAAACGCCACAGACCAAAGCCTGCAGCGTTTTTCAAATGCAGCCGCCGTTTAGACGGTATGCAGGTACCAGTTGTACTCAAGGTCGGAGATGGAGTGTTCGAACTCTTCCAGCTCACTTTCCTTACAGGCGACGAAGATATCGATGTATTTAGGATCGATGTACTTGGCCATGACCTCGCTGTCGTCCAACTCGCGCAGGGCATCACGCAGGTTGTTCGGCAGGCTCTGTTCGTTCTGCTCGTAGCTGTTGCCTTCCACCGGTGCGCTTGGCTCGATCTTGTTGGTCAGGCCGTGGTGCACGCCTGCCAGGACCGAGGCCATCAGCAGGTAAGGGTTGGCGTCGGCACCGGCCACACGGTGTTCGATACGTACGGCATCGGACGAGCCGGTCGGTACGCGAATCGCTACGGTGCGGTTGTCCAGGCCCCAGCACGGCGAGTTCGGCACGTAGAACTGTGCGCCGAAACGACGGTAGGAGTTGACGTTAGGGCACAGGAACGCCATTTGGGCGGGTAGGGTCTCGAGCACACCGCCGATCGCGTGACGCAATGCGGCGTTCTGCTCGGGATCCTCGCTGGCAAAGATGTTCTTGCCGTCCTTGTCCAAGACCGAAATGTGTACGTGCAAACCGTTGCCTGCCTGGCCTGGGTAAGGCTTGGCCATGAAGGTGGTGTCCATCTCATGGTCGTAGGCGATGTTCTTGATCAGGCGCTTGAGCAGTACGGCGTAGTCGCAGGCCTTGATCGGGTCGGCCACGTGGTGCAGGTTCACTTCGAACTGCGCCGGGGCACTTTCCTTGACGATGGCGTCGGCCGGGATGCCTTGCTCTTTTGCACCTTCCAGGATGTCCTGGAGGCAGTCGACATATTCGTCGAGGTCGTCGATCAGGTAGACCTGTGTCGAGTGCGGGCGTTTGCCGGAGATCGGCGAGCGGGGCGGTTGTGGGCGGCCGTTCACGTTCTCCTGGTCGATCAGGTAGAACTCAAGTTCGAAAGCGGCGCAGATGGTCAGACCAAGGTCATCAAATTTGCTTACAACTTGGCGGAGCACTTCGCGCGGATCGGCGAAGAAAGGTTCACCTTCAAGTTCGTGCATGGTCATCAGCAGTTGCGCGGTGGGGCGCTTTTGCCAGGGTTCATTGCACAGGGTGTCGGGGATTGGATAACAGATCCGGTCAGCATCACCGATGTCCAGACCCAGGCCGGTGCTTTCCACCGTCGAGCCGTTGATATCCAGGGCAAATAAAGAGGCAGGCAGGTTAATGCCCTTCTCGTAAACCTTGTGGAGGCTGGTGCGTTCGATGCGCTTACCGCGCACCACACCATTCATATCCGCAATTAGAAGGTCTACGTACAGAACCTCAGGATGATCCTTAAGGAACGCGTTCGCTTCGTTAAGCTGAACGGCACGCGGGGGTACCGACATGATGCAACACCTTTGTTGTTAAAAATATCAATCATTGATCTTTTCTGGTTTCAGTCAACCCGAACGGCATGCCGAAGTCAAGCGAGGCCTTTTTTGCCCTAAAAAAGCGCTACGAGGGCATTTTTGGGGCTTTTTGGGGCGGTTTTTGGGGTTTGAACGGCTTGGGACTAGCAGGCTTGAGCGGGCCGTGTTGTATTTTTTACGGGGGTGTTGTGTAAAAAAATGAACAAGGCTAAGCTCGATTCAAACCCATAACAGCAATAATACCGGGGTGCTTCATGTTTCTCCTGCCGCCCAACGGCGTCTTGGCCTGCTTCAGCCGGGCTGTGTCATCCGTAAAATCTTCCCGCGTGAATGCTCGCGTACCGGCCAATATTCTTGACGCCCCGGCCCACCTCTTTTTTGCCCCCTTGCTTGCCGCCCAATGGCGTGCGCCCAGCATGCTGCTCAAGATTGCGCACAACTTTGGCGTGAGGAATGCAACGTCGCAGCAAATGGCAGGTAAGCTCCTACCCTGAACGAAAAAACGACGCGGATGCTGCGTCAACCAACGCCTGGCCTTTTAATGGACGCCAGGAAACCCAGCCCAGAGGCATTTATGAGTAACAACCTCGACCAGCTCACCGATTGGTTGAAAGACCACAAGATCACAGAAGTCGAATGCATGATTGGCGACCTCACCGGCATCACCCGGGGCAAGATCTCGCCGACCAACAAGTTCATCGCCGAAAAAGGCATGCGTCTGCCTGAGAGCGTGCTGTTGCAGACCGTGACCGGCGACTATGTCGAAGACGACATCTATTACGAATTGCTCGACCCGGCCGACATCGACATGATCTGCCGCCCTGACCAGAACGCGGTGTTCCTGGTGCCTTGGGCCATCGAGCCGACCGCCCAGGTGATCCACGACACCTACGACAAGCAAGGCAACCCGATCGAGCTGTCGCCGCGCAACGTGCTCAAGAAAGTCCTCAAGCTCTACGCCGACAAAGGCTGGCAGCCCATCGTGGCGCCGGAGATGGAGTTCTACCTGACCAAACGTTGCGAAGACCCGGACTTCCCGCTGCAACCGCCGATTGGCCGTTCCGGTCGTCCGGAGACCGGCCGCCAGTCCTTCTCTATAGAAGCGGCCAACGAATTCGACCCGCTGTTCGAGGACGTCTACGACTGGTGCGAATTGCAGGAACTGGACCTCGACACGCTGATCCACGAGGACGGCACCGCGCAGATGGAAATCAACTTCCGTCATGGCGATGCCCTGTCCCTGGCCGACCAGATCCTGGTGTTCAAGCGCACCATGCGTGAAGCCGCGCTCAAGCACGACGTGGCCGCCACCTTCATGGCCAAGCCGATGACCGGCGAGCCCGGCAGCGCGATGCACCTGCACCAAAGCATCATCGACATCGCCACCGGCAAGAACGTCTTCTCCAATGAAGACGGAACCATGAGCCAGCTGTTCCTCAACCACATTGGTGGGCTGCAGAAGTTCATCCCTGAATTGCTGCCGTTGTTTGCCCCCAACGTGAACTCGTTCCGCCGCTTCCTGCCCGACACCTCGGCGCCGGTGAACGTGGAATGGGGCGAAGAAAACCGCACCGTCGGCCTGCGTGTACCGGATGCCGGCCCGCAGAACCGCCGTGTGGAAAACCGTCTGCCGGGCGCCGACGCCAATCCGTACCTGGCGATTGCCGCCAGTTTGCTGTGTGGCTTCATCGGCATGGTCGAAGGCCATAACCCGAGCGCGCCCGTGGTGGGCCGTGGTTACGAGCGGCGCAACCTGCGCCTGCCGTTGACCATCGAGGACGCCTTGGAGCGCATGGAAAACAGCAAGACCATCGAGAAATACCTGGGGCAGAAATTCATCACCGGCTACGTCGCGGTCAAGCGGGCCGAGCATGAAAACTTCAAGCGCGTGATCAGTTCATGGGAGCGGGAATTCCTGCTCTTCGCCGTCTGATGCGCCGGGCGCGCTGTGGGAACAGCGCGCCCTCACCTGAAACATCTAGGAGATTGGTATGTCCAGCAACAACCCGCAAACCCGTGAATGGCAAGCCTTGAGCAGCGATCATCACTTGGCGCCGTTCAGCGATTTCAAGCAATTGAAAGAGAAGGGCCCACGGATCATCACCAAAGCCCACGGCGTTTACCTGTGGGACAGCGAAGGCAACAAGATCCTCGATGGCATGGCCGGCTTGTGGTGCGTGGCGATTGGTTACGGTCGCGATGAACTGGCCGACGCCGCCGCCAAGCAGATGAAAGAACTGCCGTACTACAACCTGTTCTTCCAGACCGCGCACCCGCCGGTGCTGGAGCTGGCCAAGGTGATTTCCGACATTGCACCGGCCGGCATGAACCACGTGTTTTTCACCGGCTCCGGCTCCGAAGGCAACGACACCATGTTGCGCATGGTCCGCCACTACTGGGCGATCAAGGGCCAGCCGAACAAGAAAACCATCATCAGCCGCAAGAACGGCTATCACGGCTCCACCGTGGCCGGCGCCAGCCTGGGCGGCATGACTTATATGCATGAACAGGGCGACTTGCCGATTCCAGGCATCGTCCACATCGCCCAGCCGTACTGGTTTGGCGAAGGCGGCGACATGAGCCCGGAAGAGTTCGGGATCTGGGCCGCCAACCAGCTTGAAGAGAAGATCCTGGAAGTCGGCGTAGACAACGTCGGTGCCTTTATTGCCGAGCCGATCCAGGGCGCGGGTGGTGTGATCGTGCCGCCTGAGACTTACTGGCCGCGCATCAAGGAAATCCTCGCCAAGTACGACATCCTGTTCGTTGCTGACGAAGTGATCTGCGGTTTCGGCCGTACCGGTGAGTGGTTCGGTAGCGACTTCTACGGCCTCAAACCCCACATGATGACCATCGCCAAGGGCCTGACCTCGGGTTACGTCCCCATGGGCGGTCTGATTGTGCACGACGATGTGGTTGCCGTGCTGAACGAAGGCGGTGACTTCAACCACGGTTTCACCTATTCCGGCCACCCGGTGGCAGCGGCGGTGGCCCTGGAAAACATCCGCATCCTGCGCGATGAAAAAATCGTCAGCCGTGTCCACGACGAAACGGCACCGTATTTGCAGAAACGTCTGAGGGAACTGGCTGATCACCCGTTGGTGGGTGAAGTTCGTGGTGTGGGTATGCTCGGGGCAATTGAGCTGGTGCAGGACAAGGCCACGCGCAAGCGCTATGAAGGTCGGGGCGTGGGCATGATCTGCCGTACGTTCTGCTTCGAGAATGGCCTGATCATGCGCGCCGTGGGCGACACCATGATCATTTCGCCATCGCTGGTGATCAGCAAGGCTGAAATCGACGAGCTGGTGACCAAGGCTCGCCAGTGCCTGGACCTGACTTTGGCGGCATTGCAGGGCTAAGTGCTAGGCTCAGAACGCAGCGGCTCTCGGGCGCTGCTTTCTGAGCAGTTATAAATGAGGCTTTGGTTGAAAGCCGGCCTCGGAACTTGCCAGACTGTCGCCCTGTTTTGTTGCCCTTAGACGGGCCGCTTAACGATGAAGAACGTGGCCCAAAAAAGAAAAAATTGGAGCATCACCAAATGAAGGCATTAGGTTTGAAGAACGCTGGCAAGACCCTCCTCGCCTTGTCCCTGATGGGCGCAATGGCGAGCGCGGCCCAGGCCGACGACAAAGTGCTGCACGTCTACAACTGGTCCGACTACATTGCACCGGACACCATCGCCAACTTTGAAAAAGAGTCTGGCATCAAAGTGGTGTACGACGTTTTTGACAGCAACGAAACCCTGGAAGCCAAGTTGCTGGCAGGCAAGTCCGGTTACGACATCGTCGTGCCGTCGAACAACTTCCTCGCCAAGCAGATCAAGGCCGGTGTCTACCAGGAGCTGGACAAGTCCAAGCTGTCCAACTACGGCAACCTGAACAAATCCCTGCTTAAAGCCGTGTCGGTCAGCGACCCGGACAACAAGCACGCCTTCCCGTACATGTGGGGCTCCATCGGCATCGGTTATAACCCGGAGAAGGTCAAGGCTGCGCTGGGCGTGGACAAGATCGATTCGTGGGACGTGCTGCTCAAGCCTGAGAATATCGCCAAGCTGAAAAGCTGCGGTGTGAGCTTCCTCGATTCGCCAACCGAAATGCTGCCGGTGGCGCTGCATTACCTGGGCCTGCCGACCGATACCCAGAAGAAAGCCGACCTCAAGCAAGCCGAGGACCTGTTCCTCAAGCTGCGCCCATCGATCGGTTACTTCCACTCGTCCAAGTACATCTCGGACCTGGCCAACGGCAACATCTGCGTCGCCGTGGGTTACTCGGGTGACGTACAACAGGCCAAGTCCCGCGCGGCCGAAGCCGGTGGCAAGGTGAAAGTTGCCTACGACATTCCGAAAGAAGGCGCCGGTAGCTTCTACGACATGGTCGCCATCCCTAAAGATGCCGAAAACGTCGACGCTGCCTACAAGTTCATGAACTACCTGCTCAAGCCGGAAGTCATGGCTGGCATTACCAACAGCGTGCGTTTCCCGAACGGTAACGAGAAGGCTACCGCACTGGTCGACAAAGACATCACCAGCGACCCGGGCATCTACCCGCCAGCGGATGTGCAGGCCAAGCTCTACGCCATTGCCGACCTGCCGGCTGCGACCCAGCGTGAAATGACACGCAGCTGGACCAAGATCAAATCGGGTAAATAAGCCCTGAAACCTGTGGAGGGGCAGTTTGACTGCTCCTCTCACAAATTAAATGACAGAAAGTTTTGCCGGATCGGTTTATCGAGGGTAAGTTGCGCGCCGGTTTTGTTGCCGGGCAACAACTTTGGGCCCAACTATTTAAGAGGACCTCCACTTGCCAATTTCTTTATTTCGCAAAGCCATGCTGGTGGGTGCAGGTATCACGCTGGCGATCAGCGTGCAGGCTGCGCCGACTGTGCATATTTATAACTGGTCGGACTACATCGGCACCGACACCCTGGCCAACTTCGAAAAGGCCACCGGCATCAAGCCCGTGTATGACGTGTTTGATTCCAACGAAACCCTGGAAGGCAAGTTGCTGGCCGGACGTACCGGCTACGACGTGGTCGTACCGTCCAACCACTTCCTCGGCAAGCAAATCAAGGCCGGGGCGTTCCAGAAGCTCGACAGGTCTTTACTGACTAACTATTCCAACCTTGACCCGGCGCTGCTCAAGCGCCTGGAAAAGAACGATCCGGGTAACCAGTACGCCGTGCCGTACCTGTGGGGCACCAACGGCATCGGTTACAACGTCGACAAAGTGAAGGAAGTGCTGGGCGTCGACCATATCGATTCCTGGGCCGTGCTGTTCGAGCCGGAAAACATGAAGAAGCTCGCCACGTGTGGCGTATCGTTCATGGACTCGGCGGATGAAATGCTGCCGGCGGTGCTCAACTACATGGGCCTGAGCCCCAACAGCACCAACCCCGAAGACTACAAGAAGGCCGAAGAAAAGCTGCTCAAAGTGCGGCCCTACGTGACCTATTTCCATTCTTCCAAATACATTTCCGACCTGGCCAACGGCAACATCTGCGTGGCCGCAGGTTTCTCCGGCGATGTGTTCCAGGCCAAGGCCCGTGCAAAAGAAGCAGGCAAAGGCGTAAACATCGCCTACGCGATTCCGAAAGAAGGCGGCAACCTGTGGTTTGACGTGCTGGCGATCCCCAAGGATGCCACCAACGTCAAAGAGGCCCACGCCTTCATCAACTATTTGCTGCAACCTGAGGTGATCGCTCAGGTCAGTGATTACGTCGGTTATGCCAACCCTAATCCGGGGGCGGACAAACTGATGGAGCAATCGATACGCACTGACGCAGCGGTTTACCCACCGCAGGCGGTTCTCGACCGGACATTCGTCAACTTCGAGCTACCCCCGAAAGTGCAGCGTTTGATGACCCGTAGCTGGACCAAGGTCAAGACGGGCAAGTAAGACTCAAGGCTCAAACTATCCAAGGTTTCGCCCGTATTGGTCGAACAGAAAATTTTGTTGGGAGTTTCGCAAATGGCAGTTGCCTCCGGCGCCTATAAGAAAGCCCTCGAGGGCGACCAGACACCGAAAAAGGTGTTGGTCAAAATCGACCGGGTCACGAAAAAATTCGACGAGACGATTGCCGTGGACGATGTGTCCCTGGAAATCAAGAAAGGCGAGATCTTCGCCTTGCTCGGCGGTTCGGGATCGGGCAAATCCACCTTGTTGCGCATGCTCGCAGGCTTCGAGCGCCCAACGGAAGGTCGCATCTACCTCGACGGGGAAGACATCACCGACATGCCGCCCTACGAGCGGCCGATCAACATGATGT
>NZ_JBOICG010000505.1:0-3936 GCF_050739995.1 Pseudomonas sp.
GGTTTTTCGAGAAAAGATAATAAGCTGATTGAACGTTTGTCTGAGCTTATAAATATATTAGATGTTTTTCGAAAAATGATAGTGAGGGATATTAATGAATTAAGAGTAAGAGCTTTCGATGTTGTCAGTCGGTGTGGTTAAGTACGCTCGGTACTTTTATAACTAATCGATGCGGGACGCTTCCACGTGGAGAAGCTGTCCCGCTAAGCAGTTAAACAAGGAGGAAGAGGCGTCTTACCGCGCGCTTTTGTTATCGGCGGTTTCCAGGCCATTGAGGTAGTTGGCGATCACTTCCATCCCGCGCATCAGGTGATTGCGTAGCGTCAGGATGCTCTCGTCGACCTTTTTCTGGGCCACCAGGTTCAGCAGTTCACGGTGATCTTCCTGGGATGTCTCGCCCAGCCCCATTGCCTCAAGGTTGAAGCGTAGGAAACGCTCCTCCTCGTTCAGCCCATGCTCGACCAGCTTGAGCAATCGCTGGTTAGGTGCCTTGCCATACAAGGTCATGTGGAACAGCCGATTGAGGTGGCCAATCTCGGTATAGTCTTTTTCACGTTCCAGGGCATTGATGTAGGACTCGGCCTCTTCAACATCAGCGTCAGTCAGCAAGGGAATCGACAAGCGCAACGCTTCGGATTCCAGCAACATGCGCAAGCCATAGGTCTCCGCCGAATTGTCCTCGATCAACGGTGCAACCACGGCGCCTTTGTGGGTCACCACATGCAGCAACGACTGTGCCTCCAGCTGGCGCAAGGCTTCGCGCACGGGCATGCGGCTGACACCGAACAGGCTGGCCAGTTCTTGCTGGCGCATAGCGGTGCCGCACGGCAATCGTCCGTCGAGAATGGCATTTCGTAACGTTTCTTCAATAACGGAGCGTGCAAGATGGGCGGGAATAGGCCCGCTGATTTTGATGCTGCTTAAAGGGGTCGGCTTCTGCGTCACGGTTACGCTATCCTCCTTTCTTGAATAAAGTGCGTTTAATTGGATCCAATGCACACTAAAGATGGGTCGCACGCTTGTCAAACAACCAAAGTTTCCGTTTGTAAGGGCTTACAGGACATACTTTGTGTATCCCACAAGGGGCGGTTATAAACGCGGCCCGCTGATGAATGATTGCACTATGCCATTGTTTTTTGTGGGTCAACGCTTCACCATCCCTTGAAATTCCGTCTCTCTTCACGGACTGAACGCCTTGGCGGTAAGTTTTATTCCTTCTCGAATCCTAAGCTGGCTGTTTTCAGCGCTACTGTTGGCCGGCTTGATGCTGGGCGGGCTGCATGCCGATTGGGATTTCTCCCAGATCAGCCGCAAAGCCACCGCCCTGTACGGGCCGTTGGGGGAAGGTCAGCAACGCATCGACGACTGGCAGCGGCTGCTGGCGACGCAAAAACAAGTCAGCGAGCAGGAGCAGCTCAAGGTCGTCAACCTGTTCTTCAACAAGCACATGACCTACACAGAAGACATCGATCTGTGGCACGTGGAGGACTATTGGGAGACACCCATCGAGGCCTTGTGGAAAGGTGCTGGCGACTGTGAAGACTATGCTATCGCCAAGTACTTCAGCCTGCGCCATCTGGGTGTCTCCAGCGACAAATTGCGCATTACCTACGTCAAGGCCTTGCGTCAGAATCGCGCTCACATGGTCCTGACCTATTATCCGACCCCCGACGCGATCCCGTTGGTGCTCGATAGCCTGATGGACGAGATCCTGCCGGCCACTCGTCGTACCGATTTGCTCCCGGTGTACTCATTCAACGCCGAGGGTTTGTACTTGCCGGGCGCCAAGGGCAACAAGAAAGTCGGCGATACCAAACGCTTGTCACGCTGGCAGGATGTGTTGAGAAAAATGCGTGCCGAAGGCTTCCCAGCCGAGCCTGCCAACTAGGAGTAACTGATCGGTGTCTTTGTTCAAACAACTATTGATCGCAATCTGTCTGTTCCTCGTGGTCGCCTTCAGTGGCAGCTTCATGGTCAGCCTGGAAAGCTCGCGCACGCAGTACGTCAACCAGCTGCGCTCCCACGCGCAGGATGCGGCGACGGCATTGGCGTTGTCGCTGACGCCCAATATCGACGATCCGGCCATGGTGGAGCTGCTGGTCAGTTCGATTTTCGACAGCGGCTATTACGCGAGCATCCGCGTGGTGGACCTGGCCACCGACAAGACCATCGTCGAGCGCAGCGGCATTCCCGACAACAACGGCGTGCCCGACTGGTTCGTCAAGCTGATCGGCCTGGAGCCGGCTGGTGGTGACGCGCTGGTCAGTCGAGGTTGGGAGCAGGCGGCGCGTGTCGAGGTGATCAGCCACCCGATGTTCGCTCTGGCCAAACTCTGGCAAAGCGCCCTGGGTAGCCTCGGCTGGCTGCTGTTGTGCGGCGCGGTCAGTGCGGTGCTCGGTGCGTTGCTACTGCGTCGGCAATTAAAGCCGCTGGACTACATGGTCAAGCAGTCCCACGCCATCGCCCGCCGCGAATTCCTCAGCCTGCCCGACTTGCCACGCACGCCGGAATTGCGGCGCGTGGTACAGGCCATGAACCAGATGGTGGAAAAGCTCAAGGCACTGTTCCAAGAGCAGGCCGAACGCAGCGAAAAATTGCGCACCGAATCCTATCAGGACAACCTCACCGGCCTGGCTAACCGTCGCTACTTCGAGATGCAGCTCAACGCCCGTGTCAGCAACCCGGAAGAAACCAACTCTGGCTACCTGATGGTATTGCGCATCAAGGACCTGGCCGGTCTCAACCAACGCCTGGGTGGCCAGCGCACCGACCAGTTGCTGCAAGCGGTCGGTCAGCAGCTGCTGCGCCAGTGCGAGCCGTACCCGGAAACCCACAACCTCGTCACCCGTATTCGCGGCGGTGAGTTTGCCGTGCTGGCGCCGGGGCTGGTGCGTGAAGAAGCGCTGCAATTGGCGCAAAACCTCGAAAGCACCTTGCAAAGCCTACAGGTCACCGGCGCCAGTGACGTCACGCCGGTTGCTTACATTGGCCTGGCCCCCTTCAATCATGGCGACGCCCCTCAGGCACTGCTGACCTTGGCTGATCAGGCCCTGGCCCAGGCTGAAGGGCAGGGTGATACCAGCTGGGTATGCCTCGATCGAAGCGCCGCCGCCAGTGTCGGCGACGACCATCATGCCTGGCACACCCTGTTGGACCAGGCCCTGACGCTGCAGCGCTTCGAGTTGTATTTCCAGCCGGTGGTCGCCAGTCAAGACCCTCAATGGGTGCTGCACTACAAAGTGCTGTCGCGCCTGCAGGATGAAGACGGCCATACGATACCCGCCGGCCGGTTCTTGCCGTGGCTTGAACGCTTCGGCTGGACGTCCCGTCTCGACCGCCTGATGCTCGAACAAGTACTCAAGCAGATGGCCAGTCACACGCACAACCTGGCGCTGAACCTTTCGGCCGCGACCTTGCAAGACGCCCAGGCGCTGAATCGGATTGTTGAGCTGCTACGCCAGCACAGCAACCTGGGCCCGCGCCTGACCCTGGAGATCGGCGAAGAACAACTGCCCGAGCAGGCCCTGTTGGAGCAACTGACCCAGCGCCTGCGCGAACTGGGTTTCTCTTTGAGCCTGCAGCGTTTTGGCGGGCGCTTCAGCATGATCGGCAACCTGGCGCGCCTGGGCCTGGCGTACCTGAAGATCGATGGCAGCTACATCCGCGCCATTGACCAAGAAAGCGACAAGCGCCTGTTTATCGAAGCGATCCAGCGTGCGGCCCACAGCATTGACTTGCCGTTGATTGCCGAGCGTGTGGAAACCGAGGGGGAACTGAAGGTGATTCGCGAGATGGGAATTTTCGGCGTGCAGGGGCAGTTGTTTGGCGAGCCTGCGCCCTGGAAATAACGCACCGACACCACAAACCAATGTGGGAGTGGGCTTGCCCGCGATAGCGGTTGTTCAGTCAGAGATGCATTGACTGACACACCACTAT
>NZ_JBOICG010000506.1:0-15105 GCF_050739995.1 Pseudomonas sp.
CCAAACTCCTGCAAACCCTGGCCCCCTGGCGCAACGCCCCGGCCTGGCACATCGCATTCTCCGGTGGGCTTGATTCCACCGTCCTGCTGCACCTTCTGGCCTCTCTGGCAAAAACCGAAACGCTCCCGCCGCTCAAGGCCATCCATGTCCATCATGGCCTGCAAGCTGCGGCCGATGCCTGGCCCAGTCATTGCCAGTCAGTGTGCGACAGTCTTGGCGTGCCCTTGCACGTCATGCGCGTGCAGGTTCAGCCGGGTGCAAGCCTTGAGCGTTCGGCCCGTGACGCGCGTTATCGGGCGTTTGCCGAGGTGACGGGGGTAGGGGAGGTCTTGCTCACGGGCCAGCATCGCGATGATCAAGCAGAAACCCTGGTGTTTCGCCTGTTGCGTGGGGCTGGAGTGCGAGGGTTGGCGGCCATGGCCATGCAGCGCCCGTTGGCGAAGGGGTATCTGCTGCGGCCGTTGCTGGATGTCTCGCGTGAAGAGTTGGAGGCCTATGCTCGCGCCCATCAGCTCAAGTGGATCGAAGATCCTTCCAACGCTGATTTGCGGTTTTCCCGTAATTACCTGCGTCACCGCGTATTTCCGGCGCTGACAGAGCGCTGGCCGCAAGCCGTTTCCAACGTGTTCCGCAGCGCCGAGCATTTGCATGAGGCCCAGGGGCTGCTAGATGAATTGGCGCAGATGGACCTGCACACTGCCGATCAGCCTTCGCCATTTCCCTGGTTGCCTTTGCCGTCACTGGCCCTTGCTCCACTTCGGACACTTTCCGACGCTCGTCAACGCAACGCCCTGCGTCACTGGCTGGCGCCGCTGACGCGCTTGCCCGATAGCGGTCATTGGGCTGGCTGGTACTCCTTGCGCGATGCCAAGGGCGACGCACAGCCGTTGTGGCGCCTTGCCGACGGTCAACTTCATCGTTGTGGTGAGCGTGTCTGGTGGTTGCCTGTCGCTTGGCAGGCATTTTCAGACGCAGCGGTGAGCTGGTCACACCCGCAAAACCCACTAGAGTTATCCGGTAACGGGCAACTGAAATTTATCGGCACCGCTCCCGCAGGCCCGTTGGAGGTCCGCTATCGTCACGGCGGCGAAATCATGGAAGTGCCAGGCCGTGGCAGGCGTGACCTGAAGCGCTTGCTTAACGAAAGTGGTTTGCCGGGGTTCGTGCGTGGCAGATTGCCGCTGCTGTATCGGGGGGAGCAATTGCTGGCTGTCCCAACCCTTGCGGGGCTATGGTCCAGCCCGGTGGATGGCTGGCAATTACATTGGTTGCCACAGAACTGCGATCAAGGTTTGAGCTGATAGAGCCTTTCCGGTAGACTACGCTCCCTTCTTGATACAACTTCTGTGGATTCTCCTGAATCGCAGCAGTTGCCGATTACCAAGCAGTCTTTGCTGGGCGATTCCAAAAAATGTGTAGCGATCAACGTACCGGTGTTTCATTGCTGGTCTGTCACCACGCGGCGGTTTTTTTGAAAGGTGCACTGTGATTAATGCAGGTGATCGGGGGCTTCGGCCTTCCTTCGCTTTCCCCGGCGGCTCGGACCGCTTTAACGCAGACTTCTAGGGTTTTTCATGACGCGCTACATATTCGTCACGGGCGGTGTTGTTTCTTCATTGGGGAAAGGCATTGCCTCCGCTTCATTGGCGGCCATCCTGGAGGCGCGGGGACTTAAGGTCACCATGCTCAAGCTGGACCCGTACATCAACGTTGACCCGGGCACCATGAGCCCGTTCCAGCACGGTGAAGTGTTCGTCACCCACGACGGCGCCGAGACCGACCTGGACCTGGGCCACTACGAGCGGTTCATCCGCACGACCATGACCCAGAACAACAACTTCACCACTGGCCGTGTCTACGAGCATGTGCTGCGCAAAGAGCGCCGTGGTGACTACCTGGGTGCAACCATCCAGGTGATCCCGCACATCACCGACGAAATCAAGCGCCGCATCATCAAGGGTGCAGGCGATGCCGACGTGGCGATGGTCGAGATCGGTGGCACCGTGGGTGACATCGAATCCCAACCATTCCTCGAAGCCATCCGCCAGTTGCGCTTCGAAGTCGGCGCCAAGCGCGCGATGCTGATGCACCTCACCTTGGTGCCGTACATCGCTACCGCCGGCGAAACCAAAACCAAGCCAACCCAGCACTCGGTCAAGGAGCTGCGCTCCATCGGCCTGCAGCCGGACGTACTGGTTTGCCGCTCCGATCACCCGATCGACATTTCCTCGCGTCGCAAGATCGCGCAATTCACCAACGTTGAAGAACGTGCGGTGATCGCGCTGGAAGACGCCGACACCATCTACAAGATCCCGGGCATCCTGCATTCGCAAGGCCTGGATGATTTCGTGGTCGAGCGTTTCGGCTTGCAGTGCGGCGGTGCGGACCTGTCCGAGTGGGAAGCCGTGGTCGACGCCAAGCTCAATCCTGAGCATGAAGTCACCATCGCCATGGTCGGCAAGTACATGGAACTGCTGGACGCGTACAAGTCGCTGATCGAAGCGATGAGCCACGCCGGTATCAGCAACCGTACCAAGGTCAACCTGCGCTACATCGACTCCGAAGACATCGAGAACCAGGGCACTGCCCTGCTTGAAGGTGTTGACGCGATCCTCGTTCCGGGCGGTTTCGGCCTGCGTGGCGTGGAAGGCAAGATCACAGCCGTTCAGTACGCTCGTGAGAACAAGGTGCCGTACCTGGGTATCTGCCTGGGCATGCAAGTGGCCGTTATCGAGTTCGCCCGTAACGTGCTGGGCTGGAAAGACGCCAACTCCACCGAGTTCGATCACACCAGCGGCCATCCGGTCGTGGGCTTGATCACCGAGTGGGAAGACGCCACCGGCGCTGTTGAAACCCGTACCGAGACGTCCGACCTGGGCGGCACCATGCGCCTTGGCGCACAGGACTGCCTGCTGGAAGCCGGCTCGCTGGTCCACGACTGCTATGGCAAGGACGTGATCGTCGAGCGTCACCGTCACCGCTACGAAGTGAACAACAACCTGCTGCCGCAGATCAAAGAAGCCGGCCTGAAAATCTCCGGCCGCTCCGGCGATGGCAAGCTGGTTGAAGTGGTCGAGGCGCCGGATCATCCGTGGTTCGTGGCATGCCAGTTCCACCCTGAGTTCACCTCGACTCCGCGAGACGGTCACCCGTTGTTCAGCGGTTTCGTCAAGGCAGCACTGACGCAACATCAGAAGAAGGCGTAACCCTGATGGCCCAGAAGATCATTCGCGTAGGCGACATCGAGATTGCCAACGACAAGCCCATGGTGCTGTTCGGCGGCATGAACGTGCTGGAAAGCCGCGATATGGCGATGCAGGTCTGTGAAGAGTACGTGCGGGTCACCCAGAAACTGGGTATCCCCTACGTGTTCAAAGCCAGCTTCGACAAGGCCAACCGTTCGTCCGTGACCTCCTATCGCGGCCCGGGCCTTGAAGAAGGCATGCGGATCTTCCAGGACATCAAGCAAGCTTTCGGCGTACCGATCATCACCGATGTCCACGAGCCTGAGCAGGCTGCCGTGGTCGCCGAGGTGTGCGACATCATCCAGTTGCCGGCCTTCCTGTCGCGCCAGACCGACCTCGTGGTCGCGATGGCCAAGACCGGCGCTGTGATCAATATCAAGAAAGCCCAGTTCCTCGCGCCGCAGGAGATGAAACACATCCTGAGCAAGTGCGTGGAAGCGGGTAACGACCAGTTGATCCTCTGCGAGCGTGGTTCGAGCTTCGGCTACAACAACCTCGTGGTGGACATGCTCGGTTTCGGCATCATGAAACAGTTCGAATACCCGGTATTCTTCGACGTGACCCACGCGCTGCAAATGCCCGGTGGTCGCTCGGACTCCGCCGGTGGGCGTCGCGCCCAGGTCACTGACCTGGCCAAGGCGGGTATGAGCCAGTCCCTGGCCGGCCTGTTCCTGGAAGCCCACCCGGACCCGGACAACGCCAAGTGCGATGGTCCTTGCGCCCTGCGCCTGGACAAGCTGGAGCCGTTCCTGGCCCAGCTCAAGCAGTTGGACGAACTGGTCAAGAGTTTTCCGACGGTAGAAACCGCGTAACGGCGGTTTCTCCGGTAGACTTTCCCTCGTTTTACGCTCAGGCCTGCGGGCCTGAGCCTTGTCGCCTGCAAGCCTGCCCCGTTGTTCCACCCTTGCGGTCGGTCAAAAGTTTTCCTTCAGCTGCGTCGTTTTCGTCAACTTTGGAGTGTTTACAACAATGGCAAAAATCGTCGACATCAAAGGTCGTGAAGTTCTCGACTCCCGTGGCAACCCCACCGTCGAAGCCGACGTGCTTCTCGATAACGGCATCATCGGCAGCGCCTGCGCGCCGTCCGGTGCTTCCACCGGTTCGCGCGAAGCGCTGGAACTGCGTGATGGCGACAAGAGCCGTTACCTGGGCAAAGGTGTACTCAAAGCTGTAGCGAACATCAACGGCCCGATCCGTGACCTGTTGCTGGGCAAGGACCCGCTGGACCAGAAAGCCCTGGACCACGCGATGATCAAGCTCGACGGCACCGAAAACAAAGGCAGCCTGGGTGCCAACGCCATCCTCGCCGTGTCCCTGGCCGCTGCCAAGGCCGCTGCCCAGGACCAGGACCTGCCGCTGTACGCCCACATCGCCAACCTGAACGGTACGCCGGGTGTGTACTCGATGCCGGTACCGATGATGAACATCATCAACGGTGGCGAGCACGCCGATAACAACGTCGATATCCAGGAATTCATGGTGCAGCCGGTTGGCGCCAAGACCTTCTCCGAAGGCCTGCGCATGGGTACCGAGATTTTCCATCACCTCAAGGCTGTACTGAAGGCCCGTGGCCTGAGCACTGCCGTGGGTGACGAAGGTGGTTTCGCACCGAACCTGGCGTCCAACGAAGATGCACTGAAAGTGATCTCCGAAGCCGTGGCCAACGCTGGCTACAAGCTGGGCACCGACGTGACCCTGGCCCTGGACTGCGCGGCCAGCGAGTTCTACGAGGACGGTAAATACAACCTGTCCGGCGAAGGCCATGTATTCACTTCCGAAGGTTTTGCCGACTACCTCAAAGGCCTGACCGAGCGTTATCCGATCATCTCGATCGAAGACGGCCTGGACGAGTCTGACTGGGCGGGCTGGAAAGTCCTCACCGACAAGATCGGCGAGAAAATCCAACTGGTGGGCGACGACCTGTTCGTGACCAACACCAAGATCCTGAAAGAAGGCATCGACAAAAAGATCGCCAACTCGATCCTGATCAAGTTCAACCAGATCGGCACCCTGACCGAAACCCTGGAAGCCATCCAGATGGCCAAGGCCGCGGGCTACACCGCCGTGATCTCCCACCGCTCCGGCGAAACCGAAGACTCGACCATTGCCGACCTGGCTGTGGGCACCTCGGCGGGCCAGATCAAGACGGGTTCCCTGTGCCGTTCCGACCGCGTTTCCAAGTACAACCAATTGCTGCGTATCGAAGAGCAACTGGCAGGTAAAGCCAAGTACAACGGTCGCGGTGAGTTTCGCGGCTGATCGCTACTTGATGGTAAAGCATGGTAAAAAGTCGGCGGATGGCGTCGGAAAAAACACGACAGTGTGGATTTCAACGCTAATCTGATGGCTATCTAGCACAAGCCTGGTTCTTCCAGGCTTCGTGCTATCAGTTGCTGCAAAAGTTCTACATGGCTGGCTTTTTTCACTGGATACCCGGATTTCGATGCGCAGTCCCAATTGGTTGTTCCTCGTCTTGCTCTTGTTGCTGGCTGGCCTGCAGTACCGCCTATGGGTCGGTAACGGCAGTTTTGCGCAGGTAGAAGAACTGACCCAGCAGATTGCCGACCAGCACGCAGAAAACGAACGTTTGCTGGAGCGCAATCGGGTCCTTGATGCCGAAGTGCTCGAGCTGAAAAAAGGTACGGAGACCGTTGAAGAGCGGGCCCGTCATGAGCTGGGCATGGTCAAGGAGGGTGAAACCCTCTACCAGTTGGCCCAATGAGCTACCGTCTACCGGCCTTCTGGGCCGTGATTCCTGCCGCGGGCATTGGTGCCCGTATGGCCGCGGACCGTCCCAAGCAATACCTGCAACTGGGCGGGCGCACTATTCTCGAACACAGCCTCGGCTGTTTTCTCGATCATCCGTCCCTCAAGGGGCTGGTGGTCAGTCTGGCTTCAGATGATCCTTATTGGCCTGCGCTGGCCTGTGCTGCCGACGCTCGTATCCATCGTGCGGACGGTGGTTCGGAACGTTCGGGTTCGGTGCTCAATGCACTGCTGCAACTCAACGCCCTGGGCGCCAGCGACGACGATTGGGTGTTGGTGCACGATGCTGCGCGACCCAACCTGAGCCGTGATGATCTCGACAAACTCCTGATTGAACTGGCGGATGACCCGGTCGGCGGCCTGCTGGCCGTACCGGCTCGCGATACGCTCAAGCGTGTCGACAAGCAGGGTCGGGTGATGGAGACCGTCGACCGCAGTCTGATCTGGCAGGCCTACACGCCGCAGATGTTTCGCCTGGGAGCGCTGCATCGTGCATTGGCCGACAGCTTGGTGGCGGATGCCGTGATCACCGATGAGGCGTCAGCGATGGAATGGTCCGGCCAGGCGCCGCGCTTGATTGAAGGGCGCTCGGACAACATCAAGGTGACTCGGCCAGAGGATCTGGAGTGGTTGCGGTTGCGGTGGGCTAACCGACGGTAGTCAGTCGCACCGAGTCGACTTCATCGCAGGCAAGCCAGCTCCCACGTGGGTTCTCCTTCTCCCCGGGCAACTCGGTCTGGTGTGGAGGGGGTAGGTTTGCCTGTGGGTAGTCAGTCGCACCGGGTCGACTTCATCGCAGGCAAGCCAGCTCGCACATGGGCTTTCCTTCTCCCCAGGCAACTCGGTCAAATGTGGGAGCTGGGCTTGCCCGCGATGACGCCCGTCCCGACACTTAATTATCCACTGCTGTACTCCGGCCGCTCAGCCAGACCCTCCTTTAAAAAATCCACCAACTTCCTGACCTTCGGCGACAAATGCCGTTGCTGCGGATACAACGCCCACACCGCGGTGTTCGGCGGCTGATGCGCTTCCAGCAACGACACCAACGCGCCGCTGTGCAAATGCTCCAGCACGTAATAGTCCGGCAGTTGACACAACCCAACCCCTTGCAACGCCGCATCCAGCACGGCCTGGCCACTGTTGCAGCGCCAGTTGCCCTGCACGCGTTGAGAAAACTCGCGCCCGTCCTGGGCCAGTTGCCAGATATCCGAGCTGCCGATCAGGCAGTTATGCCGACTCAATTCCGACAAGCTATGTGGCCGACCGTACCGCGCAAGGTAGGACGGTGATGCGCACAAATACATACGGCGGGGTGCGAGTCGGCTGGCGACCATGCGTGAGTCTTGCAAGCGCCCCAGCCGGATCGCCAAGTCCAGGCCCTCATGCACTAGGTCCAGTTGGCGATTGGTCAGCTCGATATCCACGCGTAATTGCGGATACAGCGCCATGAACCGCGTCACCAACGGCACGATAAACCGCTCGCCGTAAGCCACCGCGCAGGTCATGCGTAACATGCCCTTGGGTTCGCTGGTGAGGTCGCCTACCGCGCGCAACGCCTCTTCGCGACCGTCCTGCAAACGCTGGCAGTGCTGCAGGAAGGTCTGGCCGGCTTCGGTCAGGGTCACCTTGCGCGTACTGCGATACAGCAATCGCGTTTGCAGTCGCTCTTCCAGGCGTGCCACTTGGCGGCTGATATGGGACGACGACACCCCAAGGCGTTCGGCGGCGGCGGTGAACTGGCTGCATTCTGCGACCGCGACGAACTCATCGATGCCTTCCCAGCGGTTTTCCAGCATATCGATTATCCCTGTGCGGCAATAATGTTTTGCTTTTGCCTGGATTATTCATCAATAGGCGATGTTTTACACTCACCGCCTCAGTTTTCAATCCCCAGGAGAAACCCGGATGATCAAGTCCCGCGCCGCCGTAGCCTTCGAAGCCAAGAAGCCCCTTGAGATCGTTGAAGTGGATGTGGCCATGCCCAAGGCTGGCGAGGTGCTGTTGCGCGTGGTCGCGTCCGGCGTGTGCCATACCGACGCCTACACCCTGTCGGGCGCTGATCCGGAAGGTATCTTCCCGTCGATCCTCGGCCATGAAGGCGGTGCGGTGGTTGAAGCGATCGGCGAAGGTGTGACCTCGGTGGCCGTGGGCGACCATGTGATCCCGCTGTACACCCCGGAATGTGGCAAGTGCAAATTCTGCCTGTCGGGCAAGACCAACCTGTGCCAGGCGATCCGCTCCACCCAGGGCAAAGGTTTGATGCCCGATGGCACCACGCGTTTCTCCTACAAGGGCCAGCCGATTTTCCATTACATGGGTACCTCGACGTTTTCCGAGTACACCGTGCTACCGGAAATCTCTGTGGCCAAGATCCCTAAAGAAGCGCCGCTGGAAAAAGTCTGCCTGCTGGGCTGTGGCGTCACCACCGGTATCGGTGCGGTGATCAACACCGCCAAGGTCAAGCCGGGTGACACCGTGGCGATCTTCGGTCTGGGCGGCATCGGCCTGTCGGCAGTGATCGGTGCGGTCAAAGCCAAGGCAGGTCGCATCATTGCCATCGACATCAACCCGGCCAAATTCGAAATCGCCAAACAGCTGGGCGCCACCGACTGCATCAACCCGAAAGACTACGATCGCCCGATCCAGGACGTTATCGTCGACTTGACCGACGGCGGTGTGGACTTTTCCTTCGAGTGCATCGGCAACGTGCAACTGATGCGCGCCGCCCTTGAGTGCTGCCACAAAGGCTGGGGCGAGTCGGTGATCATCGGCGTGGCCGGTGCCGGCCAGGAAATCGCTACTCGTCCCTTCCAACTGGTCACCGGTCGTGTCTGGCGCGGTTCGGCATTCGGCGGCGTACGCGGTCGTACCGAGCTGCCAAGCTATGTGGAAATGGCCCAGACCGGCGAGATCCCGCTGGATACCTTCATTACTCACACCATGGGCCTTGAAGACATCAACAAAGCGTTTGACCTGATGCATGAAGGCAAGAGCATTCGTACCGTCATCCACTTCTGAGGTCGGCCATGAGTCTGGAAAACCTGTCGTGCCAGAAAAGCTTTGGCGGCTGGCATAAACGCTACAAGCATCACTCCGATGTGCTGGGCTGCGAGATGACTTTCGCCGTCTATTTGCCGCCGCAAGCGGAGCAGGGCGGCAAGCTGCCGGTGGTGTACTGGCTGTCAGGCCTGACCTGCACCGACGAGAACTTCATGCAGAAGGCCGGCGCCCAGCGCATGGCGGCCGAACTGGGGCTGATCATCGTGGCACCGGACACCAGTCCGCGTGGCCCTGGCGTGCCGGGTGATCCGGACAACGCGTGGGATTTTGGCCTCGGCGCGGGTTTCTATCTGAATGCCACCCAGCAACCCTGGGCCAAGCACTATCGGATGCATGACTACGTGGTGCAGGAGTTGCCGGCGTTGGTTGAAGCACATTTCCCCGCATCGGATAAACGTGGCATCAGCGGTCATTCCATGGGCGGTCACGGTGCGCTGGTGTGTGCCTTGCGCAACCCGGGGCGTTACCTGTCGGTGTCGGCGTTTTCGCCGATCAATAACCCGATGGATTGCCCGTGGGGCCAGAAAGCCTTCTCGCGTTATCTGGGCGAAGAGCGCTCGAAATGGCGCGAGTGGGACGCCTGCGTGCTGATCAGCGAAGCCTCGGAAAAACTGCCGCTGCTGGTGGACCAGGGCGACCGCGACGATTTCCTCGCTGTGCAACTCAAGCCTGAAGCCCTGCAGCAAGCGGCGAAGGCGGCCAACCACCCACTGGAGTTGCGCCTGCAGCCTGGCTACGACCATAGCTACTTTTTTATCGCCAGCTTCATCGAAGACCATTTGCGACATCATGGTCGTGCTTTGCTCGGTTAATGTGAGGCAAAAGTAGGTAGAATCACGCCCTGAATTAAATCGGGGCGTTTTTTTATGCGTATTGGCCACGGCTACGATGTGCACCGTTTCGCCGAAGGCGACTTCATCACCCTGGGCGGCGTGCAGATCGCACACCACCATGGGTTGCTGGCTCATTCCGACGGCGACGTCTTGCTGCATGCCTTGAGCGATGCCTTGCTGGGCGCAGCGGCATTGGGGGATATCGGCAAGCATTTCCCGGACACCGACCCGACCTTCAAGGGCGCGGACAGCCGCGTCTTGCTGCGCCATGTGGTTGGCCTGATCCACGCCAAGGGCTGGAAGGTCGGCAACGTCGACAACACCATCGTGGCCCAGGCGCCGAAAATGGCCCCGCACATCGAGTCGATGCGAGCGTTGATCGCCGCCGACCTGCAAATTGAACTGGATCAAGTGAACGTGAAAGCCACCACCACCGAGAAACTCGGTTTTACCGGTCGTGAAGAGGGCATCGCCGTGCACTCCGTTGCCTTGTTGCTGCGCGCATGAATGACCTGCAACTGCTGGGCCCGCGAGCCTATGGCGAGGCCTTGGGTCGCGCGGTACTGAAGGCGACGGCTGAAGACTTCCAGGTCGACGAAGTGCTGGATATCCCGCTGACCGGGGATGGTGAGCACCTGTGGTTATGGGTGGAAAAGCGTGGCCTGAATACCGAAGAGGCTGCACGGCGTATCGCCAAGGCCGCTGGGGTGCCGTTGCGCACCGTCAGCTATGCCGGGCTCAAGGACCGCCAGGCGTTGACTCGCCAATGGTTCAGCGTGCAATTGCCGGGCAAGGCCGATCCGGACATGAGCGGCGCGGAAAACGACACCCTCAAGATTCTCAAGATGGCGCGCCACAAGCGCAAGCTGCAACGCGGCGCGCATTCGGCCAACGGCTTTACGTTGCGCCTGACGCAGCTGGCCGGTGATACCGCTGCCATCGATGCACGCTTGCAATTGATCGCCCAGCACGGCATTCCCAATTACTTCGGCGCCCAACGTTTCGGCCATAACGGCGGCAACGTGGTGGACGCCCGTGAGTGGGCGGCGCGCAAGGCCCTGCCGGAGCAGCGCAATGTGCGCTCGCGGCTGCTGTCTACGGCGCGCAGTTTTCTGTTTAACAAGGTATTGGCCGCGCGTGTCGCGGACGGCTCCTGGCAGCGTGCCCAAGTGGGGGACTTGCTGGCGTTTACCGACAGCCGCAGCTTTTTCCCCGCGGGGGAGGCTGAGTGCAGCGATCCGCGCCTGGCCATCCTGGACCTGCACCCTACCGGGCCGCAGTGGGGTGAAGGTGACTCGCCTGCCACCGGGGCGACTTATGCCTTGGAACAGGCCGTTGCCGCTGACGAAGCCGATCTGCGTGACTGGCTGGTGAATGCCGGTATGAGCCAGGAACGTCGCATTCTTCGACTGCCCATTGGCGGGTTGACGTGGCATTATCCCGGACCTGACATTCTGCAATTGGAATTCGTCCTGCCGGCCGGATGCTTCGCCACTGTCTTGGTGCGCGAGCTTGTTGATCTGGTGCCGGTGGGGCCGACGGACAACCCATGCGTATTCTGATATCAAACGATGACGGTGCTACCGCACCCGGTCTTGCCGCGCTCCATGCTGCGCTGCAGGATTACGCCGAGTGCGTGGTGGTCGCCCCTGACCAGGACAAGAGTGGCGCCAGCAGTTCGCTGACGCTTGACCGTCCGCTGCACCCACAAGTTTTGGCCAATGGCTTTATCAGCGTGAACGGCACACCCACCGACTGCGTGCACCTGGCGATCAACAGTTTGTTGGACCAGGAGCCGGACCTTGTCGTCTCGGGGATAAACCTGGGTGCCAACCTGGGTGATGACGTGCTGTATTCCGGCACCGTGGCGGCGGCGCTTGAAGGGCGCTTTCTCGGGCGAACCTCGTTCGCTTTTTCCTTTGCCTCACGGCAATTGGACAACCTCGCGACGGCCGCTTATTTCGCGCGCAAGTTGGTGGAGGCTCACGGCTCTCTGGATCTGCCGCCGCGCACGGTGCTCAATGTCAATGTGCCCAATTTGCCCCTCGATCATATCCGCGGCATCCAGCTCACGCGCCTGGGCCATCGCGCCCGCGCGGCGGCGCCATTGAAGGTGGTCGACCCGCGTGGCAAGGAAGGTTATTGGATTGCGGCAGCGGGTGATGCCGAGGACGGTGGGCCGGGCACTGATTTTCACGCGGTGATGCAAGGTTATGTTTCGATTACCCCGTTGCAACTTGATCGCACCTTCAGTGATGCCTTCAGTAGTCTCGATGGCTGGCTCGAGGGGCTGCGTTGATGGCACGTGAACAAGACGAAATGCTGCGCCGTGGCATCGGAATGACCTCCCAGCGTACTCGCGAGCGTTTGATCCAGCGCCTGTATGAAGAAGGGCTGTCCAACGCCCAGGTGCTTGAAGTCATCCGGCGTACGCCTCGGCATCTGTTTGTTGATGAAGCGTTGGCGCATCGCGCCTACGAAGACACCGCATTGCCGATTGGCCATAACCAGACGATCTCCCAGCCTTATATGGTAGCGCGCATGAGCGAGTTGCTGCTGGCAGCTGGGCCTCTCGACAAGGTCTTGGAGATCGGCACGGGTTCCGGTTACCAGACTGCCGTGCTGTCGCAGTTAGTGGAGCGCGTGTTCTCGGTAGAGCGCATCAAGGTGCTGCAAGACCGTGCCAAAGAGCGCCTGGTGGAGTTGAACCTGCGCAATGTGGTGTTCCGTTGGGGCGATGGCTGGGAAGGCTGGCCGGCCCTGGCGCCGTACAACGGCATCATTGTCACGGCGGTGGCTACGGATGTGCCGCAGGCCTTGCTGGACCAACTGGCGCCTGGTGGGCGGTTGGTCATCCCGGTGGGGGCTGGCGAAGTGCAACAGTTGATGCTCATTATCCGCGAAGACGAAGGTTTTTCCCGGCATGTACTGGGTGCCGTGCGCTTTGTCCCCTTGCTCAACGGCCCGCTGGCCTGATCATTTATTCGAGGACAGTGAATTCTGTTGACGGCGATGTGTCTTACAGCGGGGTCTATCGTGTCAACATGCTTGAAAACCGGAATTAAACATGATGAATTTTTCGTTTCAGTCGTGTGCCGGTAAAAACTCAATGCCCAGTTATACTTGCGTCATATTTCAGGCCTGATACAGGCGTTAATGTTCAGCCACCACAAAGGGAGCGGCGGGTGAGTCTCACAGGTCTTGCGCAGCGTATGAGTAAAACAAGTTTTCAGCGACTGGTGCTTGGCCTTGTCTTGAGTTCCTTATTGGCGGGCTGCTCAAGCTCTCCCTCAAGTGGCGCGCGGGTTGTCGACCGCAACGGTGCCAGTTCAGCGCCACAAAGACCGACGGTCACCACTGGGCAATATGTAGTGCGAAAGGGGGACACGCTGTTCTCGATCGCCTTCCGCTACGGCTGGGATTACAAGGCGCTCGCGGCCCGCAATAACATTCCTGTGCCATATACGATACATCCGGGACAAACCATCCGTTTCGATGGGCGCACGGGTTCTACGCCTACGACAGTTGTGACAAACACTGGATCTTCGCCGTCGTCTTCGAGCAAAACCACCATCATCACTCGGCCTGCAGGCACCGCCGCGCCTACGGTTGCGAGCAAACCGGCACCCGCGCCGTTGCCACCTCCGGGCCCGGCACCAACAGGTTGGGGATGGCCTTCAAATGGCGTGTTGATTGGAAAATTCTCTTCAAACGGTAGTTTGAATAAAGGCATTGATATCGCCGGGGATTTGGGACAGCCTGTTTTAGCTGCGTCTGATGGGACAGTGGTTTACGCCGGGAGTGGTTTACGGGGCTACGGCGAGCTGGTCATCATCAAACACAGCGATACCTACGTCAGTGCCTACGGCCATAACCGCAGGCTGTTGGTTCGGGAGGGGCAGCAGGTCAAAGTCGGACAGACAATTGCCGAAATGGGGTCAACTGGTACAGACCGGGTGAAACTGCACTTTGAGATTCGCCGCCAAGGGAAACCTGTAGATCCACTGCAATTCCTGCCCCGTCGTTGATGTGTTGCACAGCCTGTTCCCTCACGTAGAAGGAACAGGCTCCAGCGTTGCCAAGGATAGAGGCGTCGCTTGAGCTTGAGGTCGAACTCACCAAAGGACTATAACAATGGCTCTCAGTAAAGAAGCGCCGGAGTTTGACATCGACGATGAGGTTCTCCTTATGGAGGCCAGTATCGATACGGATTCGATGTCAGATAATGAAGGAGCGGTATCACCTTCAGTTCGCACCAAATCCAAGAACTCCACCGCGTTGAAGCAACACAAGTACATTGACTACACGCGGGCGCTCGACGCGACCCAGCTGTATCTCAATGAAATCGGCTTTTCCCCTCTGCTGACCCCCGAAGAAGAAGTCCATTTTGCGCGTTTGTCGCAGAAAGGCGATCCGGCTGGGCGCAAGCGCATGATTGAAAGTAACTTGCGCCTGGTGGTGAAAATAGCCCGACGCTACGTCAATCGTGGTCTGTCCCTGCTGGACCTGATCGAGGAGGGCAACCTGGGCTTGATCCGGGCAGTGGAGAAGTTCGACCCAGAGCGCGGCTTCCGCTTCTCTACCTACGCCACCTGGTGGATTCGCCAGACCATCGAACGGGCGATCATGAATCAGACCCGCACGATCCGGTTGCCGATCCATGTGGTCAAGGAGCTCAACGTTTACCTGCGGGCGGCGCGTGAGCTGACACAAAAACTCGATCATGAACCTTCGCCTGAAGAAATCGCCAACCTGCTGGAAAAACCGGTAGGG
Source organism: Pseudomonas sp. (assembly GCF_050739995.1). GTDB lineage: Bacteria > Pseudomonadota > Gammaproteobacteria > Pseudomonadales > Pseudomonadaceae > Aquipseudomonas. The sequence continues at coordinate 14,678 of NZ_JBOICG010000506.1, forward strand.
GAGGTCAAGCGCATGCTCGGCCTGAACGAGCGTGTGTCTTCGGTCGACGTCTCGCTGGGTCCGGATTCGGATAAAACCCTGCTGGACACCCTGACGGATGATCGTCCTACAGACCCTTGCGAGCTGTTGCAGGATGATGATCTTTCCCAAAGCATTGACCAGTGGCTGTCGGAGCTTACGGACAAGCAGCGTGAGGTGGTGATTCGCCGCTTCGGCCTGCGCGGTCACGAGAGCAGCACTCTGGAGGATGTAGGCCTGGAAATTGGCTTGACCCGTGAGCGGGTGCGGCAGATCCAGGTGGAAGGGCTCAAGCGCTTGCGTGAGATCCTTGAGAAGAATGGCCTGTCGAGTGAGTCGTTGTTCCAATAACAACGCAGTTTGCAAATGTGGGAGCTGGGCTTGTGTGGGAGCGGGCTTGCTCGCGAAAG
>NZ_JBOICG010000507.1:0-5102 GCF_050739995.1 Pseudomonas sp.
GAGCTTTAGCGAGGCTGCGAAGGCGGTGGCACAGGCGGCCTATTCATCAGCAGTACCAGCTCCCACAGGTTTGATCTATGCGGTATCGGATCAGTTGTCGTAACCCAGGTTTGGCGCGAGCCAACGCTCGGTCACGGTCAGGTCCTGGCCTTTACGCGCGGTGTAGCTCGTCACCTGGTCCTTGTCGACCTTGCCCACGGCAAAATATTGCGCCTGCGGATGGGCGAAGTACCAGCCGCTGACCGCTGCCGCCGGGAACATCGCGTAGTGTTCGGTAAGGAACACGCCGCTGCGACCGGCTTGCATCTCACGTGCCTCTGGGTCCAGCAGTTGGAACAGGGTGCCTTTCTCGGTGTGATCCGGGCACGCCGGGTAACCTGGGGCAGGGCGGATGCCGCTGTATTGCTCCTTGATCAGCGCCTCGTTGTCCAGTTGCTCGTCCTTGGCGTAACCCCAGTAGTCTTTACGCACTTGCTGGTGCAGCCACTCGGCGCAGGCTTCGGCCAGGCGGTCGGCCAGGGCCTTGACCATGATCGAGTTGTAGTCGTCGCCCGCGTCCTGGTAAGCCTTGGCGACCTCTTCGGCGCCGATGCCAGCGGTGGTGATGAAGCCACCGATGTAGTCAGTCACGCCGCTGTCCTTGGGCGCCACGAAGTCGGCCAGGGAGAAGTTCGGCTTGCCGTCGGTCTTGATAATCTGCTGGCGCAGGTGGTGCAGGGTCGCCAGGGGCTTGCCGTCTTCGCCGTAGACTTCCAAATCATCGTCGCGTACCTGATTGGTCGGCCAGAAGCCGAATACCGCACGGGCGCTGATGAGTTTTTCGTCGATCAGCTTCTTGAGCATTTCCTGGGCGTCGGCGTACAGCGCGGTGGCCGCTTCACCCACCACTTCATCGGTGAGGATGCGCGGGAACTTGCCGGCCAAGTCCCAGGAGATGAAGAACGGCGTCCAGTCGATGTACTCGGCCAGGACGTTGAGGTCGATGTTGTCCAGCACCTTGGCGCCAGTGAAGGTCGGAACCACCGGCGTGTAGGTGCTCCAGTCGAACTGCGGCTTCTTGGCGATGGCCGCCGCGTAGCTCAGGCGCTCGGTGCGGGCGCTACGGTTGGAAGTACGCTCACGCACTTCCACGTACTCTTCGCGGGTGCGTTCGACAAAGCCGGCCTTCAACTCCTTGGACAGCAACTGCGTGGCCACGCCTACTGCACGCGAGGCGTCGGTGACGTACACCACCGCGTCGTTGCTGTACTTGGGCTCGATCTTCACCGCCGTGTGCGCTTTGGAGGTGGTCGCGCCACCGATCATCAGCGGCAGGTGGAAGTCCTGGCGCTGCATCTCACGGGCTACATGCACCATCTCGTCGAGGGACGGCGTAATCAGGCCGGACAGCCCGATGATGTCGCACTTCTGCTCCTTGGCCACCTGCAGGATCTTCTCCGCGGGCACCATCACACCGAGGTCGACGATGTCATAGCCGTTGCAGCCGAGTACCACGCCGACGATGTTCTTGCCGATGTCGTGCACGTCGCCTTTGACGGTCGCCATCAGGATCTTGCCCTTGGCCTCCGGCTTGTCGCCTTTTTCCAGCTCGATGAACGGGATCAAGTGGGCCACGGCTTGCTTCATCACCCGGGCGGATTTCACCACCTGGGGCAGGAACATTTTGCCCGCGCCAAACAGGTCGCCGACGATGTTCATGCCGGACATCAACGGGCCTTCGATCACTTCGATCGGCCGCGCGAACGACAGTCGCGATTCCTCGGTGTCTTCGACAATGTGCGTGGTGATGCCCTTGACCAGTGCATGTTCCAGACGCTTGTTCACGTCCCAGCTACGCCATTCCTCGGTCTCGGCTTCCTTGATGCTGCCGTCGCCTTTGTACTTGTCGGCAATGGCAAGCAGGGCGTCGGTGCCGTCCGGGGTGCGGTTGAGCACCACGTCTTCCACGGCGTCGCGCAACTCGGCCGGGATCTGGTCGTAGATCTCCAGTTGGCCGGCGTTGACGATACCCATGGTCAGGCCGTTGCGGATCGCGTACAGCAGGAACACCGAGTGGATCGCCTCACGTACCGGGTTGTTACCACGGAACGAGAACGATACGTTGGACACGCCGCCGGAGGTCAGTGCATACGGCAGCTCGTCGCGGATGTAGGCGCAGGCGTTGATGAAGTCGACGGCGTAGTTGTTGTGCTCTTCGATACCGGTGGCGACCGCGAAGATGTTCGGGTCGAAGATGATGTCTTCCGGCGGGAAGCCGACTTCATTGACCAGGATGTCGTAGGAGCGTTTGCAGATTTCTTTCTTGCGCGCTTCGGTGTCGGCCTGGCCGGCTTCGTCGAAAGCCATCACCACCACGGCGGCACCGTAGCGCTTGCACAGCTTGGCGTGGTGAATGAACTGCTCCACACCTTCCTTCATGCTGATGGAGTTGACGATGCCCTTGCCCTGGATGCATTTCAGGCCGGCTTCGATCACGTCCCACTTGGAGGAGTCGATCATGATCGGCACGCGGGAGATGTCCGGCTCGCCGGCAATCAGATTGAGGAAGGTCACCATGGCCTTCTTCGAATCCAGCATCCCTTCGTCCATGTTGATGTCGATCACCTGGGCGCCGGCTTCCACCTGCTGCAGGGCGACTTCCAGGGCTTCGGTGTAGTTGTCTTCACGGATCAGGCGGGCGAACTTGGCCGAGCCGGTGATGTTCGTGCGTTCGCCGACGTTGACGAACAACGAGTTGCGATCGATGGTGAACGGTTCCAGGCCGGACAGGCGGCAGGCCTTCGGAATATCCGGGATCTGGCGCGGCGCGTAACCGGCCACTGCCTTGGCGATGGCTTCGATGTGGCCCGGCGTGGTGCCGCAGCAACCGCCGACAATGTTGAGGAAGCCGCTCTGGGCGAATTCTTCGATGACCTTGGCGGTTTCCGACGGCAGTTCGTCGTACTCGCCGAATTCGTTGGGCAGGCCCGCGTTGGGGTGCGCGGATACGTGAGTGTTGGCCTTGTTCGACAACTCTTCCAGGTACGGACGCAGTTCGCTGGCGCCCAGGGCGCAGTTCAGGCCCACCGAAATCGGTTTGGCGTGGGCAACGGAGTTCCAGAACGCTTCGGTGGTCTGGCCCGACAGGGTACGGCCGGAGGCGTCGGTGATGGTGCCGGAGATCATGATCGGCAGTTCGATATTCAGTTCTTCGAACACACCTTGCACGGCGAAGATCGCGGCCTTGGCGTTGAGGGTGTCGAAGATGGTTTCGATCAGGATCAGGTCGGCACCGCCTTCGATCAGGCCTTTGGTGGCCTCGGTGTAGTTCTCCACCAGTTCATCGAAGGTCACGTTGCGGTAGCCGGGGTTGTTCACGTCGGGCGACAGCGAGCAGGTGCGGCTGGTCGGGCCGAGTACGCCGGCGACAAAGCGCGGCTTGGCCGGGTTCTCCAGGGTCTTGGCGTCGGCCACCTTGCGTGCCAGGCGTGCGCCTTCCACGTTCAGTTCATAGGCCAGCTCTTCCATGCCGTAGTCGGCCATGGAGATGCGAGTGGCGTTGAAGGTGTTGGTTTCCAGGATATCGGCGCCGGCATCCAGGTAAGCCTTTTCGATCCCACCGATCACGTCAGGGCGGGTGATCACCAGCAGGTCGTTGTTGCCCTTGACGTCGCTGGGCCAGTCGGCGAAGCGTTTGCCACGGTAGTCGTTTTCCTCAAGCTTATAGCTCTGGATCATCGTGCCCATGCCACCGTCGAGGATCAGGATGCGTTCCTTGAGGGCTTGGTGAAGGGCTTGCAGACGAGCGCTACGATCGGACATGGGACTACTCTGGTCAGGCATTACGGAGGGCGTGGATCATAGCAAACCTGTGCCGATTTTGAGCATGTCAGGCATTTGTATGAATATCGTTCATGTTGCAGAGAGCGATGGCCCGGTAGAATCATTGGCAATTTTTCAGCGTACGCTTTGAATCGGGACCGGATACATGTCACTTCGCCTCATCTTCAGCGCTGTCCTGGCATTGATTGCCAGCACCGCACAGGCACAAGGCTCCGCTCCGGCGATTTCCTATACTCGCGATATCCAGCCGATCTTTACCGAAAAGTGCGTGGCTTGCCACGCCTGCTACGACTCCGCGTGCCAGCTCAACCTGGGCAGTGCGGAGGGCGCGGCCCGAGGCGCGAGCAAAACACCGGTTTACGATGGCGAACGCAGCCAAGCCACGCCGACCACTCGTCTGTTCTACGATGCGTTCGGCAAGCAAGCCTGGCAGCAAAAGGGCTTTTATTCGGTGCTGGACGCCCAAGGCAGCCAGGCCGCGTTGATGGCACGCATGCTGGAGCTGGGCCACAACGCGCCGTTACAACCCAACGCCAAGTTGCCCGAAGACATTGTGCTGGGCCTGAGCCGTGAAAACATGTGCGCCATGCCCGGCGAGTTCAACGCCTACGCCGGCAGTCACCCCAAGGAAGGCATGCCGCTGGCGGTCACCGGCCTGACCGACCAGCAATACCAGACCCTGCAACGCTGGCTCGCCTCCGGCGCGCCGATAGACGAACAGGGCCTGGCGCCCAGCGCAAAAGAAGCGCTGCAAGTGCAGCAATGGGAAAACCTGTTCAACCAGCCCGGCGCCCGGGAAAGCCTGGTGGCGCGCTGGTTGTTCGAACACTTGTTCCTGGCACATATCTATTTCGAGAACGGCGAACCCGGGCATTACTTTCAATGGGTACGTTCGCGCACGCCGAGCGGCAAGCCCATCGACCTGATCGCCACGCGTCGTCCCAACGATGACCCCGGTACCCAGGTGTACTACCGACTATGGCCGGTGCAGGGTGTGATCGTGCATAAAACCCACATCACTTACCCGTTCAGCGCCGAGAAGATGGCGCGCATCAAAGAGCTTTTCTATGCCGGCAACTGGCAGGTCAATGCGCTGCCAGGCTATGGCCCGGGCCGTCGTGCCAACCCGTTCGAAACGTTCGAGGCTATCCCGGCCAAGGCGCGCTACCAGTTCATGCTGGATAACGCCGAGTACTTCGTGCGCACCTTTATTCGCGGGCCGGTGTGCCGTGGGCAGATCGCCACGGACGTGATCCGCGACAACTTCTGGACCCTGTTCC
>NZ_JBOICG010000508.1:0-5528 GCF_050739995.1 Pseudomonas sp.
GACCTGGATCAGGTGTTGGCGGCGGGCGATCAGATTCGCGCGCACTCGCTGTACCCGGTCATGCTGGCCTTGGTGCTGATCGGCGCCTTGAGCAAAAGCGCGCAGTTCCCGTTCCACTTCTGGCTACCCCACGCGATGGCGGCACCAACGCCGGTTTCGGCCTATCTGCATTCGGCGACGATGGTGAAGGCCGGCGTGTTCCTGCTGGCCCGCCTGTGGCCGTCGCTGTCCGGCAGCGAAGAATGGTTCTATATCGTCGGCGGTGCCGGCGCCCTCACCCTCCTCCTCGGCGCTTACTGTGCCATCTTTCAGAACGATCTCAAGGGTCTGCTGGCCTATTCCACGATCAGCCACCTCGGCCTGATCACCTTGCTGCTGGGCCTCAACAGCCCGTTGGCCGCCGTCGCCGCAGTGTTCCACATTCTCAACCACGCCACGTTCAAGGCCTCGTTGTTCATGGCGGCGGGCATCATTGACCACGAAAGTGGCACCCGTGACATTCGCAAACTCAGTGGCCTGGTCCGATTGATTCCCTTCACCGCGACCCTGGCCATGGTTGCCAGTGCCGCCATGGCCGGCGTGCCGCTACTCAACGGTTTCCTGTCCAAAGAGATGTTCTTCGCCGAAACCGTGTTTATCTCCTCGACCGCCTGGGTAGAGTTCGCCCTGCCGGTGATTGCGACCATCGCGGGTACGTTCAGCGTGGTCTATGCGTTGCGCTTCACCATTGATGTGTTCTTCGGGCCCACCGCGACCAACCTGCCGCACACGCCCCACGAACCGCCACGCTGGATGCGTGCACCGGTTGAGCTGCTGGTGTTCACGTGCCTGCTGGTGGGGATTTTCCCGGCCCAGGTGGTCGGTTCGATCCTCGCCGCTGCCGCCTTGCCTGTCGTGGGCGGCGTGCTGCCGCAATACAGCCTGGCGATCTGGCACGGCTGGAATGCGCCGATGATCATGAGCCTGGTGGCCATGTCCGCTGGCGTGGTGCTCTACCTGCTGTTGCGCAAGCAACTCAAGCGTGGCCGCTTCAAGTACCCGCCCATCATCAGTTACTTCAACGGCAAGCGTGGCTTCGAACGCTGCCTGGTGGTGATGATGCGCGGCGTACGCAAGCTCGAAAAATACATCAGCACCAAGCGCCTGCAGACCCAGTTGTTCCTGCTGGTTTTGGTGGCGGTTATCGGCGGCATGATCCCGATGCTCAACAGTGGCATCAGCTGGGGTGACCGGCCGAAGATCCCGGGCTCCATCGTGTTCGTCACCCTGTGGCTGTTGGCAATCGCCTGCGCCCTGGGCGCCGCCTGGCAAGCCAAGTACCACCGGTTGGCAGCCCTGACCATGGTCAGCGTGTGCGGCATGGTGACCTGCATCACTTTCGTGTGGTTCTCGGCCCCGGACCTGGCACTGACACAACTGGTTGTCGAGGTCGTCACGACGGTGCTGATCCTGCTCGGCCTGCGCTGGCTGCCACGGCGGATCGAAGAAGTGTCGCCACTCCCCAGTTCTCTGCCCAAGGCACGCATCCGTCGCCTGCGGGACTTCCTGCTGTCCACCGTGGTGGGTGGTGGCATGGCGTTGCTGTCCTACGCGATGTTGACGCGCCAGACGCCCAACGATATTTCCTCGTTCTACCTCAGTCGCGCCCTGCCCGAAGGCGGCGGCAGCAATGTGGTGAATGTGATGCTGGTGGACTTCCGGGGCTTCGACACCCTGGGTGAAATCACCGTGCTCGGCGCCGTGGCGCTGACGGTGTATGCCCTGCTGCGCCGCTTCCGCCCGTCAAAAGAGAGCATGGAATTACCGCCGCAACAGCGCCAGTTGGCGCCGGACGTGGCCACCGACCTGGTCAACCCGCGCCAGGCCAGCGACACCGCCCTGGGCTTCATGATGGTGCCGGCGGTGCTGGTGCGACTGCTGCTGCCGATTGCGCTGGTGGTGTCGTTCTACCTGTTCATGCGTGGCCACAACCAACCAGGCGGTGGTTTCGTCGCCGGCCTGGTGATGTCGGTGGCGTTCATCCTGCAATACATGGTCGCCGGCACGCAGTGGGTCGAGGCGCAGATGAGCCTGCGACCGATGCGCTGGATGGGCTTCGGCCTGCTCGCGGCCACCCTGACCGGGCTCGGCGCCCTGTTTGCCGGTTACCCGTTCCTCACTACCCATACCTGGCATATCAGCCTGCCGGTGCTGGGCGACATTCATGTGGCCAGTGCTTTGTTCTTCGACGTCGGCGTCTACGCCATGGTCGTCGGTTCCACGCTGTTGATGCTCACCGCCCTCGGTCACCAATCCGTGCGGGCCCATAAACCGAGCAACCAGCCCAAAGTGGTTGCCACAACGGAAGGAGCCGCCTGATGGAAGAAGTCATCGCAATTGCCATTGGGGTCCTCGCGGCCTCCGGCGTCTGGCTGATCCTGCGGCCACGGACATTCCAGGTGGTGATGGGCCTGTGCCTGTTGTCGTATGGGGTCAACCTGTTCATTTTCAGCATGGGCAGCCTGTTCATCGGCAAGGAACCGATCATCAAGGACGGCGTGCCGCAAGACCTGCTCAACTACACCGACCCTCTGCCCCAGGCGCTGGTGCTCACGGCTATCGTGATCAGCTTCGCCATGACCGCGTTATTCCTGGTGGTGTTGCTGGCGTCCCGGGGCCTGACCGGCACCGACCATGTGGATGGCCGGGAGCCCAAGGAATGACGTGGATGAACCAACTGATCATCGCGCCGATCCTGCTGCCGTTGCTGACCGCCGCGCTGATGCTGATGCTCGGCGAAAAACGCCGCCCCCTGAAAGCCAAGATCAACCTGGTCTCCAGCATGATCGGCCTGGGTATCGCGATCCTGCTGTTGTACTGGACACAAAAAGGCGGCCCCGGCTCGATTGGCGTGTACCTGCCGGGCAACTGGCAAGTGCCGTTCGGTATCGTGCTGGTGGTGGATCAACTGTCGGCACTGATGATGGTGCTCACCGGCATCATCGGCGTCAGTGCACTGCTGTTCGCCATGGCCCGTTGGGACCGTGCGGGCACCAGTTTCCATGCCCTGTTCCAGGTGCAGATGATGGGTTTGTACGGTGCGTTCCTCACCGCTGACCTGTTCAACCTGTTCGTGTTTTTCGAGGTGCTGCTGGCGGCGTCCTACGGCTTGATGCTGCACGGCTCGGGCCGGGCGCGGGTGTCGGCGGGGCTGCATTACATTGCGATCAACCTGCTCGCGTCGTCGCTGTTTTTGATTGGCGCGGCGATGATCTACGGTGTTACCGGCACGCTGAATTTTGCTGATTTGGCATTGAAGATCCCACTGGTACCGGAAGCGGATCGCGGCTTGTTGCACGCCGGTGCGGCAATTCTGGCCACTGCATTCCTGGCCAAGGCCGGCATGTGGCCGCTGAACTTCTGGCTGGCGCCCGCGTATTCTTCCGCGAGTGCGCCAGTGGCGGCGATGTTCGCGATCATGACCAAGGTCGGCGTATACACCGTGCTGCGCCTGTGGACCTTGCTGTTCTCCGGCCAGGCCGGTGCGTCTGCGCTGTTTGGTGGGGATTGGCTGGTGTATGGCGGCATGGCGACCATCATCTGCGCCGGACTGGCGATGGTGGCGGCGCAGCGCTTGGAGCGTATGGCCAGCCTGAGCATTATGGTGTCGGCGGGGATTTTGCTCTCGTCCGTCGGCTTCGCCCAGCCGAGCCTGACCGCAGGCGCGTTGTTCTACCTGGTCAGCTCGACACTGGCATTGAGTGCGTTGTTCCTGCTGGCCGAGTTGATCGAGCGTTCACGCTCGGCCAACGACTTGCCCCTGGATGAAGAAATCGATGCACTGCCTAAAGCCATGGAGTCCCTGCATCCGCGCCCTGGCGTGAACCTCGACGATGAGCAACAGGCTGTGGTGGGCCAGGTGATTCCGTGGACCATGGCTTTCCTGGGCTTGAGCTTTATCGCCTGTGCCCTGTTGATCATCGGCATGCCGCCGTTGTCCGGGTTTATCGGCAAGCTCAGTTTGCTGAGTGCGTTGGTCAACCCGCTGGGCTTGGGTGTCAGCGTCGACGAGCCGATCCGTCCTGCCGCGTGGGGCCTGGTGGCGCTGCTGATCCTCTCCGGCCTGGCCTCGCTGATCGCGTTCGCCCGCCTAGGCATCCAGCGCTTCTGGACCCCGGAAGAGCGCCCCTCGCCGCTGCTGCGTCGCTACGAGTGCGTGCCGATCTTCTTCCTGCTGGGCTTGAGCATCCTGCTGACCTTCAAGGCTGAACCGCTGATGCGCTACACGCAAGACACCGCCGTCAGCCTGAACAACCCAGAACACTACGTGATGGCGGTGATGGCGACACGTCCCGTGCCAAGTCCCGAAGCCAAGGCTGCGGCGCTGGAGGTGCAACCATGAAGCGCCTGTTCCCTGCCCCGTGGTTGTCGTTGGCGTTGTGGCTGTTGTGGCTGGTGCTGAACCTGTCCATCAGTCCCGGCAACCTGCTGCTGGGCGCGCTGCTGGGCTTTCTTGCGCCGCTGATGATGGCACCGCTGCGGCCGCTGCCGATCCGTATTCGCCGCCCTGGGGTGATCATTCGACTGTTCTTCCTGGTAGGCCGCGATGTGATCATCTCCAACCTGCAAGTGGCCTGGGGCGTGTTGACCTGCGGCTCACGCCCACCGCGTTCGCGCTTCATCAAGATCCCCCTGGACCTGCGCGACCCTAACGGTCTTGCCGCGCTGTCGATGATCACCACCGTGGTGCCCGGCACCATCTGGTCGGAACTGGCACTGGACCGCAGCATCCTGCTCTTGCACGTGTTTGATCTTGAGGATGAAGCGCCCTTCATCGAGCACTTCAAGACCACCTACGAACGGCCCCTGATGGAGATCTTCGAATGAGCGCCCTGCTCTCCAATGCGATCCTGTTCAGCCTGTTCCTGTTCTCCCTGGCCATGGTGCTGACGTTGGTACGCCTGTTCAAAGGCCCGTCCGCCCAGGACCGGGTACTGGCGCTGGATTACCTGTACATCCTGGCGATGCTGATGATGTTGGTGCTGGGCGTTCGTTATGCCAGTGATACCTACTTTGAAGCGGCGCTGCTGATTGCGCTGTTCGGTTTTGTAGGCTCGTTTGCCCTGGCGAAATTCCTGCTGCGTGGCGAGGTGATTGAATGATGCCGTTATGGGTAGAAGTGATCGTGGCAGTGCTGCTGGGGCTGAGCAGCGTGTTTGCACTGATTGGTGCGATCGGGCTGTTGCGCATGAAGGACTTCTTCCAACGCATGCACCCGCCGGCACTGGCCTCGACATTGGGCGCATGGTGTGTAGCGTTGGCGTCGATTATCTATTTTTCGGTACTCAAGTCCGAGCCGGTGTTGCACGGGTGGTTGATACCGATCTTGTTGTCGATCACGGTGCCGGTGACCACGTTGTTGCTGGCGCGTACTGCGCTGTTCCGCAAGCGCATGGCCGGTGATGATGTGCCGGCCGAGGTCAGTAGCCGTCGCTGACACCTGATGTGAGCACGGTCGAAAATGTGGGAGCTGGCTTGCCTGCGATGAG
>NZ_JBOICG010000509.1:0-17074 GCF_050739995.1 Pseudomonas sp.
TTTGGAATGCATTCCAAGGTGGGAGCGGGCTTGCTCGCGAAGGGCGCGACGCGGTCTTTCGCCGAACTTATTCCATGTCCTTGAGCCACTCGGAGCTCTTGAACCACTTGTCATGGATGCGATCGTAGGTGCCGTCGTTGCGGATCTGGTGCAGGAAGTTGTTGATGTAGTTGATGCTGTCGTAATCGCCCTTTTTCAGGCCAAACGCCAATGGCTCATAAGTGAAGGGTTCTTCGATATACACCAGCTTGCCGTTACCGACTTTTTTCTCGGCAACCACGTTGTAAGGCGCGTCATACACAAAGGCATCAGCCTTGCCGTTGACCACGTCCAGCACACCTTCCTGCTCGTTGTCGTAGCCGTGGTACTTGGCTTTGGAGATGAGTTTCTTGGCAACCATCTCACCGGTGGTGCCGAGTTTGGAGGTCAGGCGGAATTTCTCGTCGTTCAGGTCCTTGTAGGACTTGATGGTGCCTTCCAGGTCTTTGCGAATCAGCAGGGTCTGGCCGACCACAATGAAGGGTTCGCTGAAGTTCAGACGCAGGTTGCGTTCCTGGGTCAGGGTCATGCCGCTGCCGATCATGTCGAACTTGCCGGTCAGGAAGGCCGGGATGATGCCGTCATAACCGGTGGAGACCAGCTCCAGCTTGACGCCCATGGACTTGGCCATGGCCTTGAGGATGTCGACTTCGAAACCGATGATTTCACCGCGCTTGTCTGTCATTTCGAACGGCATGTAGGTTGGGTCCATGCCGACTTTCAGCGTGCCGCGCTTGACCGCATCATCGATGGCACCGGCCTGGACCGCAGTGGCGGCGACCAGCGCCGTGACGCCGAGCATCAGCATCGAAAGATACTTTTTCATCATCAAGTCCCCTGAACGGTTCTTATAAGATCGGCGCGCAAAAGGGCTGCACCATTTCGGGGTGCGATCCTAACCCACTCGTTGCCCGTCACAAAGGTTTCACGGGTAAATGTTATCGGCGTATGTCGGAAATGCCTCACAACGGTGCAGCGAAGCGCAGCCGTAGACGCATCCACCCAGAGAGTCAGCCATTGATTGATGTGTAAGCAGTTATGAAATTCAGTCGATTTCCGCCATCCAATCGGTCTCCTTGAACCACTTGTCGTGCAAGCGATCGTAGGTCCCATCCTGGGCCACCTGATTGAGGAAATGGTTGATCCAATTGAGGCTGTCGTAGTCGCCTTTCTTCAAGCCAAAAGCCAGGGGCTCGAAGGTGAAAGGCTGTTCCAGCGCCAGCAAAGTACCGTTCTCGGGTCGACTCATCACAATCAGGTTGTAAGGTGCGTCATGCACAAAAGCATCAGCCTTACCCTCTACAACCTGTCGCACACCCTCTTCCGAAGTGGCGAAACTGATCAGCCGAGCCGCACCCAGAAAGCGTTGTGCCGCAGCCTCCCCCGTGGTGCCTTCAGTGGTGGCAACCCGGTACCCGGCCTCATCCAGGTCTTCGATACTGGTGACGGTACCGGCCAGGCGCGGGTGCAAGAGCACGGTTTGGCCCACCACGATAAAAGAGTCACTGAAATTCAGCTTAAGGTTGCGCTCCTGAGTGACCGTCATGCCGCTGCCAATCAAATCAAACTTCTTCGCCATCAGCCCGGGTATCAACTCGGTGTAAGGGACTGCAACCAACTCCAGCTCGACGCCCAGCGCACGGCTCATCGCCTGGAGCAGATCGATCTCGAAGCCGACAATGCGTCCCTGTTTATCCTTCATTTCAAAGGGCATATAGGTGGGCGTGGTGCCGACCTTCAGCACGCCACGGCGCACCGCATCGTCAATGGCGCCAGCCTGCAACAAGCCTGCGTGAATCAGTGCGAGAGCCCCCATCAGCCATGCCGAACCATACCTTTTGATCATGAATACCCCCGTAGCGAGTTGAGTTTGGGGGGCGATGCTACCCCAGCCACAGGCACGGAAATACGCCTCTACGGGAGGTCTTTTGTTTCGAAATAACAAGGAGTTAGCGCTAAATGGAAGAAGCGCGAAACGCTGTAGGATCAGCGTTTCAAGCGCCCCCGAAGTGAGCCTTCGGGGGCGTCTGAATCAGGCTGGTTGAGCCTGGGACGACAGCGGTTGCAGCGGCAGCAACGGCGCGTGCGGATCAGCCTTGATCGAGGCACGCCAGGCGCCAAGCCACTCGGCGTGACCTTCGCTCCAGACCTGTTGGTGCAGGCGAGCCAGGGCGACCGGGTCGCTGAGCAGGGCCAGGCGCTCAGCGTTGTTGAGGGCGGCGGGGCCGACCTTCAACGCATGGCGCACACGCTCGGCACGCAGGTGCTCGATCGGCTCCGCCTCGCGGTGACGCGAGGTCGCCAAGGCGCAGGCCAAGGCGTTCTGCTGCGGGTCGACCACCGAACGCACAAACCCGTCGTTCAGGGCGTGCCAACGGTTTTCGTGGGTGTACTGCTCGGTCGACAACAGTGCTTGCGGCGGGTTGTATTCCTCAGGGATCAGGAACAGGCTCTCGTCGCGGGACTTCAGACCCAGCTTGACCCGACTGGAAATGACCGACACCGGGATCGACAGCATCAGCGAACCAACAATCGGAATCAGCCACCACAGGAAGCTCGGGTTCAACCACACCACCAACAACGCCCACAGGAAGCCGAGAACGGTTTGCGGCCCATGGCGCTTGACTGCCTCACTCCACGGGGTGGAGTCGTCGTCACGTTGCGGCGAGTTCCAGGTCGCGGCCCAGCCGAGGAACGCGGCCAGTACGAAACGGGTGTGGAAGATCATCCGCACTGGCGCCAGCAGCATGGAGAACAGCATCTCCAGCAGCATCGACAACGTCACCTTGAACTTGCCACCGAACTCTTTCGCGCCCTTGGCCCAGATCAGGATGATGCTCAGCAACTTAGGCAGGAACAGCAGCACGATGGTGGTGGAGAACAGCGCCACCGCCTTGTCCGGATGCCATTGCGGCCACAGCGGGTACAACTGGCGTGGTGCCATGAAGTACTGCGGCTCCATCAGGGTGTTCACCGCCAACAACGCGGTCGACAGCACTAGGAAGAAGAACCACAACGGCGCCGACAAATAGGACATCACGCCGGTCAAGAACACCGCACGGTGTACCGGGTGCATACCCTTGACCAGGAACAGGCGGAAGTTCATCAGGTTACCGTGGCACCAGCGACGGTCACGCTTGAGTTCGTCCAGCAAGTTCGGCGGCAGTTCTTCATAGCTGCCCGGCAAGTCGTAGGCAATCCACACGCCCCAGCCGGCACGGCGCATCAGCGCCGCTTCAACGAAGTCGTGGGAGAGGATCGCACCGGCAAACGCACCTTTACCCGGCAATGGCGCCAGGGCGCAGTGCTCGATGAACGGCTTCATGCGGATGATCGCGTTGTGACCCCAGTAGTGGGATTCACCCAACTGCCAGAAGTGCAGGCCAGCGGTAAACAGCGGGCCGTACACGCGGGTAGCGAACTGCTGCATGCGCGCATACAGCGTGTCCATGCCCGACGCACGTGGCGCGGTCTGGATAATCCCCGCGTCCGGCGTGGCTTCCATCAGGCGTACCAGGCTGGTCAGGCATTCGCCGCTCATTACGCTGTCGGCGTCGAGCACCACCATGTACTTGTAATCACCGCCCCAACGACGGCAGAAGTCGTCGAGGTTGCCGCTCTTGCGTTTTACACGGCGGCGACGGCGGCGATAGAAGATCTTGCCGAAGCCACCAGCTTCGCGACACACATCCAGCCAGGCCTGTTGTTCGGCGATGCAGATATCGGCGTCGTTACTGTCACTGAGCACAAAGAAATCGAAACGGTCCAGGTCACCCGTGGCCGCCACCGATTCGAAGGTGGCGCGCAGCCCGGCAAATACGCGGGGCACGTCTTCGTTGCAGATCGGCATCACCAAGGCAGTGCGGGCATCCTGCGGAATCGGCTCATCGCCGGCACTTTTGCCGGAGATGCGGTATTTATCGTGACCGGTGAGCAGTTCCAGGAAGCCCATCAGCGCCGTCCAGAAACCCGCCGAAACCCAGCAGAACAAAATCCCGAACATGATCAGGATGCTGGTTTGCAGGGCGTAAGGCAGTACCTGGGTAGCGGTTTGCAGCAGGGTCTGGTTGCGAATCTCGTCAAAGTCGACCAGCGACCAGCCCTGGTACGGCATGATGCCTTTCATGTACCAGCCGGCCACGATGGTCTGGCCGAGCATCAGGATCAGCAGGATATAGCGACGGATCGAACCCACCGTGCGCCAGCGCGCGGCCGGCAGTACTCGCTCGTCTTTCGGCGGCTTCGGCGGGTTGGTGCGACCGGTCAACCGACGCCAGCCACGCACCAGGATGTTGGTGCGCCATGGCTCGGGCACTACCTTGGTCCGACGGATCGGCGGCGTGGCCTTCAGGCACACCCGGCCACTGGCGTCGAGCGCCAGCATTTCGGCGTCTTGCAATTCCTCGGCGGTACTGAGGGTCAAGCGAGAGCCCACCGATGCCTGGGCGGCATCGGTCGGTGCATCGAAGGTCTTGGACGACAGGCGTTCGTGCAACTCGCTGAAGGACGTACAGCCCGCCAGTTCGGCGCGCTGTTCGGCAGTCATCGGGAGATGCGCCAGGTACTCGGACAGAGTCTCGGGCGTAGCGTGTGAATTACTCATCGGCAGGCAACTGGTAGCTCCAGGTTTCGGTCAGGACTTGTTCGGTCTTGGCCGGTTCCGGTGTGGCTGGGGCAGCTTCTGGCTGCTTGGCTTCCTTGTCTTTTGCTTCTTTGGCGTCTTTCTTGGCTTGTTTCTCGTGCTGTTTAGCCAGCACTTTGTCAGCCTTCAGCACCTGGGTCGAAACCTTCTCAGGCTCCGGTTTCACGATGTCCTGGACCAGGGCTGCACGCATTTCGGTCGGTTTGCCTGCGTCCTTGATCTTCATACGCAGGGTCAAACGCCAGCCTTTGGTGTGTTCGTTGTAGCGCACGCTGTTTTCAACGATCTCGGCGTTATCGCCAACACTCACCTGGCTGCGCACCGGGGCGTCCGCCGGCAGGTTCTTCAGGGACGGGCCCTCGAAGTCCACCAGATAAGCCACGCTGCCGTCAGGTTGGCGGATCAGGTTGGATTGTTTCACGTCACCGGTAGAGCGCAGGGTCTGCTTGACCCAGGCGCTGTCGGCCGGGTGCAGGTCCTTCTCGTCCATGGTCCAGTGCAGGCGGTAGCTGACGTCCAGCGGCTCGCCGACTTTTGGCAGCTCGGCCGGGCTCCAGAACGCAACGATGTTGTCGTTGGTCTCGTCTGCGGTAGGAATCTCTACCAGGTCGACGGAACCCTTGCCCCAGTCGCCTTCAGGCTCGATCCAGGCGCTTGGGCGTTTGTCGTAGTTGTCGTCCAGGTCTTCGTAGTGGCTGAAGTCGCGACCACGTTGCAGCAGGCCGAAACCACGAGGGTTTTCCACGGCAAAGTTGCTGACCGACAGGTGTTTAGGGTTGTTCAGCGGGCGCCAGATCCACTCGCCGTTACCGGCATGGATCGACAGGCCGCTGGAATCGTGCAGCTCACGACGGTAGTTGAGCACCTTGGACGGCTGGTTGGCGCCGAACAGGTACATGCTGGTCAGTGGGGCAACGCCCAGCTTGCTGACCTTGTCGCGCAGGTACATTTGGGATTTGACGTCGACAATGGTGTCGGTGCCAGGGCGCAGGGTCAGGCGATAGGCGCCGGTAGCCCGTGGCGAGTCCAGCAGGGCAAAGATCACCAACTGTTTTTCACCCGGTTTTGGGCGCTCGATCCAGAACTCGGTGAAACGCGGGAATTCTTCGCCGGACGGCAATGCGGTGTCGATCGCCATGCCACGGGCGGACAGGCCATAGGACTGGCCCTTGCCGACGACGCGGAAATAGCTGGCGCCGAGCATGGTCATGATTTCGTCTTGCTTGTCGGCCTTGTTGATCGGGTACAGCACACGGAAACCGGCATAACCCAGTTGTTCGGTGGCTTTAGGATCAAACTTCACGTCGCCGAAATCGAAACGCGTCGGGTCGTACTTGATTTCGGTGACGCTGTCGGCGGTCACTTCGTTGATTTTCACCGGTGTATCGAAATGCATACCCTGGTGATAGAAGGACAGCTTGAACGGGGTGTTCTGATCGGCCCACTCGGCTTTTTCGTTGCGGAAACGAATCTTCTGGTAATCAGCGAACTTCATTTCGCGGAATTCGTTCGGCAAATTGCTGCGCGGAGCTTCGTATTTCTGCCCGGCCAGCTCTTTTGCCTTGGCCGACACATCATCCAGACTGAATGCCCACAGCTGACCCGCGCCGAACAGGCAAAACAGGGCAGAGCCCGTCACCAGTGCGTTTCGTAACCGTTTGGCAGACAATTTTGGTGCATTACAGGGACTAACAATCACGAGCAACCCTCGCCGAAAACAGATCAAAAAACCAACGGCCAGCTATCTATATGCCAGGTTGGCGAGCATTGTTCCGACTCCCCAGGGGCTAAATGATTCCCCAAAGGCCGTCGGACAAGTCTCTACCTAAGTCAAAAATGGACCAAACAACGCTGATCCCCATAGCGCGCGATTATCTAGTAGCACGCGAAACAACGCATCAGGGTCAACGAAGTATTTGTAGCGAAACCCTGCGTTTTTAGGCATTAAAGTCGTTTTTAATACATTCATGTCTGTAAGAGGAATGTCACAGGGCCATCATTGACCAAATGCACCTGCATGTCAGCGCCAAAACGCCCTGACGCCACCTTGCCATGCAATTGTTGCGCTTGTAACAACAAGTGCTCGAAAAGCGCCGCTCCCAAGGCCGGAGGCGCCGCCGTGGAGAAGCTCGGCCGCAACCCACTCTTGGTATCCGCCGCCAGGGTGAATTGGGAAACCAGCAGCAAACCGCCACCGATGTCCTTCAAAGACAAGTTCATCTTGCCCTCATCGTCGCTGAACACCCGATAGTTAAGCAGCTTGTGCAAAAGTTTGTCGGCACTCTCGGGCGTATCTGAGGGTTCGACGGCGACCAGCACCAGCAAGCCCTGGTCGATCGCGCCCACGACATCACCCGCCACCTCGACCCGGGCGCCACGCACCCGTTGCAACAAGCCCTTCATGCTTCTTCGGGCGGCAAGTCGAGCAGGCTGCGCGCCATTACGCCGGTCGCACGCACCAGTGCATCGGTGATGCCGGGTTCGGATGCAGCATGCCCAGCCTCGCGAATCACTTGCAGCTCACTGTTGGGCCACGCCTGATGCAGCTCCCAGGCGTTGTCCAGCGGACAGATCATATCGTAGCGGCCATGGATGATTACGCCAGGCAGGTGGGCGATCTTGTGCATGTCGCGAATCAGTTGGTTGGGCTCCAGGAAGGAGTTGTTGGTGAAGTAGTGGCACTCGATACGTGCGATGGACAACGCACGCTGCGGCTCGGCAAAGCGCTCCACTTGCGCCTGGTTCGGGCACAGGCCCAGCATGCGCCCTTCCCAGGTCGACCACGCCTTGGCCGCGTGCATCTGGGCGATCTGGTCGTTGCCGGTCAGCCGCTTGTGGTAGGCGCTGAGCAGGTCGTGCCGCTCATCCTGCGGGATCGGCGCGAGGTAATCCTGCCAGTAATCCGGGAACATGCGGCTGGCGCCCTCCTGGTAGAACCAGTGGATGTCCCGGGGGCGCGCCAGGAAAATCCCGCGCACGATCAGGCCATGCACGCGCTCCGGGTGGGTTTGCGCATAGGCCAGGGCCAGGGTCGAGCCCCAGGAGCCACCGAACAGCACCCATTTATCGATGCCCAGGTGCTCGCGGATGCGCTCCATGTCAGCGACCAGGTCCCAGGTGGTGTTGTTTTCCAGGTTGGCCCGAGGGGTAGAGCGCCCACAGCCGCGTTGGTCAAAGGTGACGATGCGGTAAAGGTTCGGATCAAAATAGCAGCGGCTGTTGGCGTCACAACCGGCGCCAGGGCCTCCATGGATGAAGACAACGGGCAAGCCTTCGGGGGAGCCGCTTTCATCGACGTACAGGGTATGGGTGTCATCGACAGCCAGATCGTGCCGGGCGTAGGGTTTGATCTGCGGGTACCAAGTCTGCATTGCGCGCTCCGTAGGGTGTCGGGTTCATCCCTGGGGGGACGTCTGTTATTTTGCCGTCTGGCATCATAAACCCGAATTGTGCAATGAGCATGTCCTTGAGCACTTAGACCTGTGTCAGCCCTTCGCTCCTGAGGAAATGCAGCAGATAGTCATACAGGCGATCCACCTCTGGCACGTGGCCGCGTGCGCGCAAACAGCCGTGGATCAAGCCTTTGCCCGGATACAACACGGCTTTGACACTGGCCGCTCGCAGGCGCTCGGCATACAACATGCCGTCGTCACGTAGCGGGTCGAACTGGGCCACGGCGATCAGGGCGCCAGGCAAACCGCGATAATCCTCGGCGAGCAGCGGCATGGCATAGGCCGATGGTTTGCCTGTGCCCTGCAAGTACAGCGCGAGATAACAATCGGTGTCAGCAGTGCTGAGCAACGGCGCGTCCATGCAATCACGACGGGACGGCAAATCGGCCGGGCCGCCCAAGCCTGGGTAAATCAGCACTTGGGCTCGGGGCAACGCTTGGCCGCCATCGCGCAGTCCCAGGCACAACGCCGCCACCAGGTTGCCACCGGCACTGTCGCCGATCACCACCAGGCGTTGCAGGTTGATGGCGTGAGGCCCTTGACCCGCCTGGATCGCCTGCCACACCGCGCGGCAATCGTCATAGGCTGCCGGGAACGGATGCTCCGGCGCCAGACGGTAGTCGATGGCGATCACCAGCACTTGCAACACATTGGCCAGTTCGAAGCAGATGAAATCATGGGAATCCAACCCACCGACTACCCACCCGCCACCATGCATATAGAGAAGGCACGGCCAGCCATCGATCGGTACGGGCGCCATAGGTGCATAACTGCGTACGCCGACGCCGCCCAAGGAAAAGTCCGACAGCTGCAACCCTTCAGGCGTCGGCGGCGTAAACGCTTGGCACATGCGATCGTAGTTCTGGCGCAGGCCGGCCAGGGACGAATCGTCGCTGGAGAAGGATTCGGTCTTGGCGACGAAGGTGCGCATCTGCGAAGAAATAGGGTATTCGGCCATGCATAGACTTCCCTGGCGATGGAGATTCAATGTGGGAGCTGGCTTGCCTGCGAAGGCTATCTGTCAGTTGATACATCTTTGACTGATACACCGCTATCGCAGGCAAGCCAGCTCCCACATTTGGATTTGCATCCGGCTTAAAGTTTGAGGCTGGCTTGCACCGCCGCCACGCCATCACCGCCATCAAACGCCGTGACCCCGGCCAGCCAGCGCTGCAAATCCTCGGGATGATCGCGCAGCCATTGCCTGGCCACGTCCTGGGGCGACTGGCGCTCCATGATCGGCACCATCAATTGGCTTTCCTGGGCAGCGGTGAACGTGAGGTTTTCCAGCAACCGGTTGGCGTTGGGGCAACGCTCGGCGAAGTCCGGAGCAGTAACGGTGGATACGGTAGCGCGACCTTCGTCGGGGCCGAACACATCTTCACTGCCGGTGAGGTAGGTCATCTTCATATTGATGTTCATCGGATGCGGGGTCCAGCCGACGAACACCACGAACTCCTTACGGTTCACTGCACGCTGCACCGCCGCCAGCATGCCGGCCTCCCCGGAAGCAACCAGCTTGAAGCCACCGAGGCCAAAGTGATTGGTGTCGATCATTTTCTGAATGTCAGTGTTGGCGCCGCTGCCGGGTTCGATGCCATAGATCTTGCCGCCCAGCTTGTCCTTGAAGCGGGCGATATCGGCAAAGGTTTTCAGGCCCGCATCTGCAACGTACTGCGGCACGGCCAGGGTGGCCTGGGCATCGGCGAGGCTGGGTTTGTCGAAGACCTTGACCTGCTTGGCCGCCAGGAACGGTGCGATGTTGTTATCCATCGCCGGCTTCCAGTAACCCAGGAAGATATCCAGGCGTTTGTCGCGAATCCCCGCAAAGATGATCTGCTGCACGGCGCTGGTCTGTTTACTGTCGTAACCCAAGCCATTGAGCAGCACGTCGGCCATGCCGGAAGTAGCGACCACGTCGGTCCAGCTGACCACGCCCATGCGGATGTTTTTGCAGGCGCTTGGCTCGGCGGCCATGGCATTCGCGCTGAGCAGTGCGGCGCCAGTGAGGGATAACAACAGTTTTTTCATGGGTGTGGGCTCACTCGGCTGTTTTTATTCAACAACCTTACCCAGCAGAGATGCTGTCAACACGAACGGTGGCGACTGGCAGTTGCACTGTGGCGACTGTACGAGCGTCATCGGGGGCAAGCCCCCTCCCACACTTGACCGAGTTCCCACATGAGAATGCGGTCGAATGTGGGAGGGGGCTTGCCCCCGATAGCAATTTCAGCCGTAGCGCTTTTGTCCCCAGGCTAGAAAAGCTTCCAGCAACTGCTTCAACACCACCTGGGTTGGCTGAGCCAAGTCCGGCCGATAACGGAACGGCTCGAACTCCTCCATATAGGTGCTCTGGCACAGCTCCAATTGCACGGCATGAATATCCTGCGCCGGATTACCGTAATGCCGGGTGATATGCCCACCCTTGAAGCGCCCGTTCAGCACATGGGTGTACTGCGGATGAGCGGCACAGATAGCTTCCAACTGGCTGGCCAGCTCCGGATCACAGGAGGCGCCGTTGAAAGTGCCGAGGTTGAAATCCGGCAGCTTGCCGTCGAACAGGTGCGGGATCACTGAACGGATCGAGTGCGCATCGAACAACAACGCATAGCCGAACTCTGCCTTGAGCCGCGCCAGTTCCTCTTGCAGCGTGCGGTGATACGGGCCCCAGACCTTTTCCAGGTAGGTTGCGCGCTCTTCCTTGGACGGCTCCAGCCCTTCGCGGAACAACGGCACACCGTCGAACAGCGTCGCCGGGTACAAGCCGGTGGTGGCGCCGACGTACAACGGCTTGTCGTCGGAGGGCCGATTCAGGTCGATGACAAACCGCGAGTACTCGGCCGCCAAAGTGCTGGCGCCTAGCTCTTCGGCAAAGTCATACAACGCTGGGATGTGCCAATCCGTGTCCGGCAGGCTTTGTGCCTCGGGAATCAACCCGCCCTCGACGGCGGGTGTCAGGTGTACACCCGCATGGGGCATGCTAATCAGCAGTGGCACACGGCCTTGTTTGAAAGTCAGAACCTTATCCACAACCACACTCCTCAAACAGTGACGTCGACGCCATGGCGCACGACGCGTTTATCCAGTTCGCCACCCAGCCAGTAGGCCAGGTCGGCGGGACGGTCGATCTGCCAGGCGACAAAATCCGCGACCTTGCCCACTTCCAGGGAGCCATGGGTGTCGCCCATGCCCAAGGCAGTGGCCGCGTGCTGCGTGGCGCCGGCCAGGGCTTCTTCCGGAGTCATGCGGAACAAGGTGCAAGCCATGTTCAGCATCAGGCGCACCGACAATGCAGGTGAGGTGCCGGGGTTGAGGTCACTGGCGATGGCGATTTTCACACCGTGCTTGCGCAGGGCGTCCATCGGCGGCAACTGGGTTTCGCGCAGGAAGTAGAACGCACCCGGCAGCAATACCGCGACGGTGCCGGAAGCGGCCATGGCGATGGCATCTTCTTCGGTCATGAACTCCAGATGATCCGCCGATAGCGCCTGGTAACGCGCCGCCAGGCTAGAGCCGTGCAGCGAAGAGAGTTGCTCGGCGTGCAGCTTCACCGGCAGGCCGAGTTGCTGGGCAACCTTGAACACGCGCTCCACTTGCTCGGTGGAAAACGCCAGGTATTCGCAGAACGCATCCACCGCGTCCACCAGACCTTCAGACGCCAACGCCGGCAGCATCTCAGCGCAGATATGGTCGATGTAATCGTCTGCGCGGTCCTTGTACTCCGGCGGCAACGCGTGGGCCGCCAGGCACGTGGCCCGCACGCTGACCGGCAACGCGTCACCCAGACGACGCGCCACCCGCAGCATTTTGCGTTCGTTGACCAGGTCCAGCCCGTAGCCGGACTTGATCTCTACCGTGGTCACGCCGTCTCGCAACAAACTGCGCAGGCGCTTGTGGGCGCTTGCGAACAATTCATCCTCGCTGGCGGCGCGGGTGGCGCGCACGGTGCTGGCAATACCGCCACCCTTGGCTGCGATTTCGGCATAGCTCACGCCTTGCAGGCGCTGCTCGAATTCGCCGCTGCGGTTGCCGCCGAACACCGTGTGGGTGTGGCAGTCGATCAGCCCGGGGGTGACCCACGCGCCTTGCAGGTCATGCACTTGGGCGTAGTCCGCCTTCGGCACTTCGCTGCGGGGGCCGATCCACTCGATGAGCGAACCTGCTGTGACCATGGCGGCATCCTCGATGATCGAGTATTTGCCGTGGGCCATGGTTGCGACGTGGCAGTGTTGCCAAAGCGTTTTCATCAACGCCTCCCTAAGTTAACGATGAGACAAAACCGGGTCGTAATGGACCTTGGCCGCTTGCCCGGCAGCGGGCTTGACCCACAGCAGATAGGCAACCACCAGCAGCACGATCCACACGGCACCGACCAGCAAAGCCGCCTGGGTATCCGGGAAGTAACCCAGCACGCCAAACACAAACAGCATGAAGACGATGGCCGCTGCTGGCGCATAAGGCCAGAACGGCACCGGGAATTTCAGCTCGGCCACCTGTTCTTTAGTCATCGAGCGACGCATGGCGACCTGGGTGAACAGGATCATCAGCCACACCCACACGGTGGCGAAGGTGGCAATCGAGGCGATCAGCAGGAACACGTTTTCCGGGATCAGGTAATTGAGCACCACGCCGCCGAGCAACGCCGCGCCCATCACCACCACGGTCATCCACGGCACACCCTGCCTGGACAACTGAGCGAAACCCTTGGGCGCCTGCCCTTGCTGCGCCAGGCCGTACATCATGCGGCCAGCGCCGAAGATGTCACTGTTGATGGCCGACACCGCCGCCGAGATCACCACGATGTTGAGGATGGTCGCCGCCGAGCCAATCCCCAGGTTGCTGAAGATCTGCACGAACGGGCTGCCCTGGCTGCCGATTTGCGGCCACGGGTAGATCGCCATCAACACAAACAAGGTCAGTACGTAGAACAACAGGATGCGCAACGGCACGGCGTTGATCGCCTTGGGGATCACGCGTTGTGGGTCCTTGGCTTCACCGGCAGTGATGCCGATGATTTCGATGCCGCCGAAAGCAAACATCACCACCGCGAACGAGGCGATCAGGCCGCCCACACCGTTAGGCATGAAGCCGCCGTGGGCCCACAGGTTGCTCAGGCCTGCGGCCTGGGTCTCGCCCGCCGAGTGAATGCCGAACAACATGATGCCGAAGCCGCCGAGGATCATCGCGACAATGGCGCCGACCTTCAGCAGCGACAACCAGAATTCCATCTCGCCAAACACTTTGACGTTGCAAAGGTTCAGGCCGCCGATCAAAAACACGATGCCGAGCACCCAGACCCAGCGCGCGACTTCGGGAAACCAGAAGCCCATGTAGATGCCGAAGGCAGTGACGTCGGCCAGACAGACGATGATCATTTCAAAGGCGTAGGTCCAACCGAGGATGAACCCGGCCATGGGGCCCAGGTAGGTGCTGGCGTACTGGCCGAAAGAGCCTGCCACCGGGTTATGCACGGCCATTTCGCCGAGAGCGCGCATCACCATGAACACGGCGGCACCGCCAATCAGGTAGGCCAGCAGCACAGCCGGGCCGGCCATCTGGATGGCGGACGCAGAGCCGTAGAACAACCCGGTGCCGATGGCGGAACCGAGTGCCATGAAGCGAATATGTCGAGCTGAGAGCCCGCGTTTCAAACCTTTTTCTTGCTGGTGCATTTCTCTTCCCTAATTATTCTTATCCAGAGAGAACTTGAATCCGCTGGAGATCAAATGTGGGGCTCGACAGCTCCCACATTGAGCAGCGGTGAGCTTATAGGCTCGGCAACAGCTTGGCCGGCACCAGCTCATTCAGGCAGCGACTGGCGAGCAGTTCGCTGGCCGCGTTGATATCCGGGGCGAAGAAGCGGTCCTTGTCGTAGAAGCCTACTTTGGCGCGCAGGAGGCCACGGGCTTTTTCCAACTTCGCAGAGGTTTTCAGGCCATCGCGCAAATCCAGGCCCTGGCATGCAGCCAGCCATTCCACCGCCAGGATGCCACGGGTGTTTTCAGCCATTTCCCACAAACGCTTGCCGGCAGCAGGCGCCATCGACACATGGTCTTCCTGGTTGGCCGAAGTCGGCAGGCTGTCCACGCTATGGGGATGGGCCAGCGCCTTGTTCTCGCTGGCGAGTGCGGCAGCGGTCACCTGGGCGATCATGAAGCCGGAGTTAACCCCGCCATTGCCCACCAGGAACGGTGGCAGTTGCGACATGTGCTTGTCCATCATCAACGAGATACGACGCTCGCTCAGGGAGCCGATTTCAGCGATGGCCAATGCCATGTTATCCGCAGCCATGGCCACCGGTTCGGCGTGGAAGTTACCGCCGGAGATCACGTCGCCTTCAGCGGCAAATACCAGCGGGTTATCCGACACGGCATTGGCCTCCACCACCAACACTTCAGCGGCCTGGCGGAACTGGGTCAGGCAGGCACCCATGACTTGCGGCTGGCAGCGCAGGGAGTACGGGTCTTGCACCTTGTCGCAGTTCTGGTGTGACTTGGACACTTCACTGCTGTCGCCCAGCAGGTCGCGATAGGCCGCAGCGGAATCGATCTGCCCACGCTGACCACGAGCCGCGTGAATACGCGCATCGAACGGCGAGCGCGAACCCAGTACCGCTTCAACCGTCAGGCCGCCGCAGGCCAGGGCGCCGGCGAACAGGTCTTCGCCTTCGAACAGGCCACGCAGGGCATAGGCGGTAGACACTTGGGTGCCGTTGAGCAACGCCAGGCCTTCTTTGGCAGCGAGGGTCAGCGGCGTCAGGCCAGCGACTTTCAGCGCTTCAGTGGCTTCCAGCCATTCGCCTTTATAGCGCGCCTTGCCTTCGCCCAGTAGGACCAGGGACATGTGGGCCAATGGAGCCAAGTCGCCGGACGCACCCACCGAGCCTTTGAGTGGAATGTGCGGGTACACCTCGGCGTTGATCAGCGCGATCAGTGCGTCGATCACCTGGCGGCGAATCCCGGAGAACCCACGGCTCAGGCTGTTGACCTTGAGCACCATGACCAACCGCACCAGCGCATCGCTGATCGGCTCACCGACGCCGGCGGCGTGGGACAGCACCAGGGAGCGCTGCAGGTTTTCCAGGTCTTCACTGGCGATGCGGGTCGAGGCCAGTAGGCCGAAACCGGTGTTGATGCCATAGGCGGTGCGGTTCTCGGCGAGAATCTGCTCCACGCAGGCCACACTGGCGTTGATCTGCGCCGTGGCGCTGTCATCCAGGCTGAGGGTTACCGGCTGCTGGTAGATGGCCCGCAGTTGGGCGAGGCTCAGTTGGCCTGGAATCAGATTTAGCGCAGTCACATTCATACTCCTTGTGAATTATTTTTTTGAATAAGTGTTCAGTGCAAATTCGGTAATACGCGGTGCAGCAAAGCGGTGTCCTTGAGCAGCGCGGCGGTGGTCGCAATGTCCGGCGCCAGCCAGCGGTCCTGCTCGTACGGCGGGATCTGTTCGCGCAGCAGGCGCCAAGCGCTGTCGGTGCCCGCGCCGAAGCGCTGGTCCTTCAAGAACTCAAAAGCCTGGGCGGCCAACAGGTACTCGATGGCCAGGATCTGGGTGACGTTGGCCAACAGTTGATGCAGCTTGAGCGCGGCGTTGGTGCCCATGCTCAGGTGGTCTTCCTGCAAGCCCGAGGTGACGAAGTTGTCGAGCACCGCCGGTTGTGCCAACTGACGGTTCTGCCCGCACAGGGAGGCGGCGACGTACTGCACGATCATCATCCCGGAGTTGACGCCAGGGTTACTCACCAGGAATGCCGGCAAACCGCTGACGTGAGGGTTGATCAGGCGGTCCAGGCGGCGCTCGGCCACCGAGCCGATTTCGGCCATGGCGATGGCAAGCATGTCCGCCGCCAGTGCAACAGACTGTCCGTGAGGATTGGCCTGGGATACCACGCGGTAGTTGTCCGGCGTGCCGAGCACCAGCGGGTTGTCAGTGGCGCTGTTGAGTTCGGTCTCGATCTGGCGGGTGGCGTGTTCCACTTGATCACGCGCCGCGCCGTGGATCTGCGGGATCGAACGGATGCTCAACGCGTCCTGGGTGCGGATGCCTTTGCTGCTGGCGATCACTTCGCTGCCATCGAGCAAGGCGCGCAGGTTGATACCGACCTGCTGCATCCCCGGGTGCGGCTTGAGGGCGATGATTTGCTCATCAAACGCATCGATCTGACCGCGCTGGGCCTCGAAACTCATAGCGCCGATCACGTCGGCCCATTGCAGCAGATGATGCACATCGGCCAGGGCCAGGCAGCTCAGGCCAGTCATGCACGGCGTACCGTTGACCAGGCACAAACCGTCCTTGGCACCGAGCACCACCGGCTGCAAGCCTTCCGCACTCAGTGCCTGTTGCGCCGGAACGATCTGGCCGCGATAGCTCACATCGCCAACGCCGAGCAAGGCCACGCCGATGTGAGCCATGTGTGTCAGGTAACCCACCGAACCCTGGGACGGCACTTGCGGTGTGATGCCGTGGTTGAGCAACGCCAGCAGCGAATGCACCACCTGCGGGTGCAGGCCGGATTTGCCGTGGCTGTAGTTGATGATGGCAGCGCAGATGATCGCGCGCGTCTGTTCATCACTCAGTACCGGGCCGACTCCGCACGCGTGGCTCAGCAGGGTGTTACGCGACAGCTGGCTGAGTTGCTCGCCCTTGAGCGACACGTTGCACAACGCACCCAGCCCGGTGTTCACGCCGTAGGCACGTTCGCCGCTGGTGACGATGCGCTGCACGATGGCCTGGGCATTGTCGATCCGCGCCCAGGCATGGCCCGAGAGTTCGAGCACGGCGCCGTGGCGGGCGACGGCGACTACGTCCTGCCAGCGCAGCGGGGCGTCGGCGATGATGATTTTTGTTGCCTGGGACATCTTCATACCTTCTTCAATTCTTGTGCAGCTTCACTGGCCTCATCGCAGGCAAGCCAGCTCCCACATTTGGAATGCATTCC